>JACDHN010000257.1 GCA_013821025.1 Acidimicrobiia bacterium
CCGCTTCGCAACGATGATCGCCGAGGGATCGTTCCCGTTCCCCGGAAGGGTGCAGGATTCCAGCGCTGCGCCGCGAGTCGGCGACGGAGTCCTGACTGTCGACGAGGACGCCCGCGTGCGCTACGTATCGCCAAACGCCAACTCCTCGCTGCACCGTGTCGGCATCCACACGAATGCTGTCGGGATGCGGCTGGCCGAGCTCGGCTTTCACGATGGTCCTGTGCGCCAGGCGTTCGAGCGCAAGGTGCCCGTGATCGAGGAGTTCGAGCAAGGTTCGGATGTGACGCTGCTGTGCCGCTGCGTGCCGATCATCTCCGGTAACAACGTCACCGGCGGCGTGCTGTTGCTGCGCGACGTCACCGAGCTGCGCAAGCGCGACCGCCTGCTGCTCAGCAAGGACGCCACGATCCGAGAGATTCACCATCGGGTCAAGAACAACCTCCAGACCATCTCGTCGCTGCTGCGGCTCCAGGCCCGCCGGCTCACGAACGCGGAGGCGAAATCGGCGGTGTCGGAGTCGGTGCGCAGGATCCGCACCATCGCGTTGGTGCACGAGTCGCTGTCGCGCGAGCCTGGCGATGACGTCACGTTCGTCGAGATCGTCCGGCCGCTGCTGCGGCTCGCCGAGGAAGGCCTGCAGTCGCCCGATCGGCCGGTGCGTTTCGAAGTGCAAGGCGAGGGCGGCCGTATCCCGTCTGCGATCGCCACGCCGCTGTCGGTCGTGCTGACCGAGCTGTTGCAGAACGCTGTCGACCATGGATTCCCCGAGGGCAGCAACGGTGGCAGGGTGATCGTCGGGCTCGACAACGACGAGACTCGACTCGCGATCCGGGTGACCGACAACGGTCAGGGCGTGGCGTCGGACTTCGACATCGACTCGGCGACCGGTCTCGGCCTCTCCATCGTGCGCACGCTCGTGACCACCGAACTGAACGGCACGATTGAGATGCGCTCGGCCAACCCCACCGATCTGAAGGAGGTCGGCCTCGACGACGTGGCACTCGGCGGCACCGCTCCCGGCGACCCTGCGACGGGCGTGGGCACCGTGGTCGAGCTCGTCGTGCCCGTGGAGCTCGAGGCGTAATCGCGGCGGGCGTGACTTCGTGTCGGTCAGCCGGCGGCGGCGGTGCGGTGTGCCGCCCGCTGGCGGCGGATGGTGCGGCGGTCCTCCTCGGACAAGCCGCCCCAGATTCCCGAGTCTTGGTTCGTGTCGAGCGCGAACTCGAGACAGGGGATGGCCACCGGGCACTCGCCGCACACCTGCTTGGCCTGGTCGATCTGAGCCATGGCCTTGCCGGTCGTTCCAACGGGAAAGAACAACTCGGGATCGGTGTCGCGGCACAGGGCATGGTCACGCCACCGGTAGTCGGCAGCACCCAAAGCGAGGCTCGAGGCAAGGATCGACACGCAAGCTCCTCTAGTTGGTCTTGTCGGCACGAGTGCCGATGGGGGATTTGACCCGGTCAAACGAGGGGAATGACGAGGTTAAGCCGTGGAAATGCTAGGCCGCGATGGAGGAATTGACAAGGGTTAGGCTCCGCTCGTGATCTCGGTCATCGCCCACCGGGGCGCGTCGGCCGCCCGCCCCGAGAACACCGTGGACGCATTCCGCGAGGCCCGCCGCCTCGGAGCCGACGCAGTGGAGCTCGATGCGCGTCGCACATCGGACGATCAATTGGTCGTGCTGCACGACGCATTGCTTCCCGACGGCCGCCCGCTGTTTCGGACACCGCTCAGGGAGCTACCTCCCTCGGTGCCGCGCCTCGGCGAGGCGCTCGACGCGTGCGACGGCATGTGGGTGAACGTCGAGATCAAGAACTCGATCGAGGACCCCGACTTCGACCCAGGGGACGGCATCGTCGACCTCGTCGTCACCGAGCTGGCGGCCAGGGCGACGCCGGAACGGTGGCTGATCTCGTCGTTCCGGGCCGAGACGCTCGATCGCTGCCGCGTGCTGGCACCAGACATCCGCACGGCCTGGCTCGTGCGCGAAGCCGATGATGCCGTCGTCGAGCATTGCGTGCGTGCCGGCCACGCCGCGGCACACCCATGGGTCGGGACGCTGACCGCCGATCACGTCCGCCGCTGCCACGACGCAGGACTGGTCGTCAACACGTGGACGTGCAACGAGTCCGGCCGCATGCGCGAGCTCGTTGCGGCCGGCGTCGACGGCATCTGCACCGATGTGCCCGACGTGCTCGTCGAGGTGCTGGCCGACGGACGTCGCCGATGAGCGCCGGTGGGGGTTCGGGGGCGCGCCCGCGATGAGCGTCTACTACCACGACTACCTCCATCTCGACCGCCTGCTCGACTGCCAGCACCTCGCCAGTGCGGGTTCGCCCGCTGGCGTCGCCCACGACGAGATGCTGTTCGTGATCGTCCACCAGACGTACGAACTGTGGTTCAAGCAGATCCTGTGGGAGCTCGACGACGTGCTGGCGCGCTTCGCCGGTGAGGCGCTCGACGAATCGGAGATCGCAAGGGTGATCGACCGACTGGCTCGCGTCGTCGAGATCCAGCGCGTCCTCGTGGACCAGATCGACGTGCTCGAGACGATGACGCCGATGGACTTCCTCGACTTCCGCGATCTGCTGGTGCCGGCTTCGGGATTCCAGTCGATGCAGTTCCGTCTGATCGAGAACCGACTCGGGGTGCGCGCCGAGGACCGGGTGACGTTCGGCGGCGCTCGCTACACCGAGCGATTGCGAGGCGGCCAGCGGGAGCAGGTGTTGGCATCGGAGCACGCGCCGTCCCTGCACGACCGGGCCGAGGCGTGGCTGGAGCGGACGCCGTTCCTCGACGCCTTCGACTTCTGGGGCGCGTACCAGCGGGCCGTCAAGGAGCTCCTGGCACACGACCGCCAGATCGTCGCCGACAACCCCAACTTGACCGACGACGAACGCACGGCCCAGCTGGCGGCGTTCGAGCAGACGTTCCGCCAGTACGAGGCGCTCGTCGATCCCGAGGCGCACGCTGCGCTCGTGCAGGAGGGATCCCGCCGATGGTCGCACCGGGCGTTCCAGGCGGCGCTGTTCATCAGCCTCTATCGGCACGAGCCGGCGCTGCACCAGCCGTACCGGCTGCTGGCGCTGCTCATCGACGTGGACGAGGGATTCACCACATGGCGTTACCGTCACGCGTTGATGACGCAGCGCATGATCGGCCGGCGCGTCGGCACGGGCGGCTCCGCCGGCGGCGCGTACCTGACCCGGCAGGCCGAGCGCGGCCGGGCGTTCCCCGATCTGTTCGCTCTCCCCACGTTCATGCTGCCGGCGCGGGCTCTGGACCCGCTGCCGAGCGAGCTCGCCGAGCAACTGCGGTTCCACTACCAGTCTCACCTCGACCAGCCGGGTCGGCCTTGACGCCTCACCCGGCCGCCGCCGCCGCCGGCAAAGATCTGTTCACTCGCTTCTACGCGGCGAACCCTGCGTTGCTCCACGCCGCCGCCCACAGCCACCACCCGTGGCCAGACGTCTCGTTCGACGCCCAGCAGCGGGCGTGGCTCGACGCCGTGTCCGGCGTGGACCGCAAGTGGACGTGGGTGTTCGGCGAGTTGTTCCCGGCCGCCCGCCAGCGCGTCGCGGACGTGTTGGGCCTGCCCGATCCCGCCACGCTGTGCTTCGGCGCCAGCGTGCACCAGTTCCTGGTGTCGGTGATCTCGTCGCTCGACGGCTTCGGCCGACGAACCCTGAACGTGGTGACGACCGACGCCGAGTTCCACTCGGCGTCGCGTCAGTTCATCCGCTTCGCCGAGGAGGGGTTGGTGCACGTCGACGCCGTGCCGGCCCAACCGTTCGACACGTTCCCCGACCGCTTGCGCCAGCGCCTGGGCGCCGGCGGATCGCGGGCAGGACCCGACGACCTGGTCTTCCTCAGCCAGGTGCAGTTCGACTCCGGCTATGAGCTTCCCGATCTGACCGGCATCGTCGGCGTCGTAGCGGAGCACGTGCCGATCATGATCGATGGCTACCACGGGTTCATGGCCGTGCCTACCGACCTGTCGGCCATCGCCGGGCGCGCCTTCTACAGCTCGGGTGGCTACAAGTACGCCATGTCGGGGGAGAACGCTTGCTTCCTGCACGCTCCCGACGGCTGGCTGCCCCGTCCTGTGGTCACAGGGTGGTGGGGCGGCTTCGGTGTGCTGTCCGACGCTCCCGTCGGTGAGGTCGTCTACGACCGCGGCGGCAGCCGGTTCATGGGCGCCACGTTCGACCCCGTAGGCGTGTATCGGCTCGAGGCCGTGCTGGCGATGCTCGACCGTGAGGGGTGGTCCGTCGCTGCCATCCACGACCATGTCCGCACGTTGCAAGAGCACTTCCTCGACCAGCTCGGCGCGCCGGGACGATTCGAGGGCGACGTCGCCGGATCGCTGCTGCCATCGGCGGAGTTCGCTCGCGGGAACTTCCTCACGTTCGTCACGCCGCGGGCCGGCGACGTGTTCGCAGCGTTGGCGGACCGCAACGTCGTCGTCGACTACCGGCGCGACCGGCTGCGCATCGGCTTCGGCATCTACCACGACGAGGCCGACGTGGACCGGCTGG
>JACDHN010000258.1 GCA_013821025.1 Acidimicrobiia bacterium
CGGCGCCGACAACGAGTCGTCGGCGGCAGGGACCCGCCGTCGGACGTAACGCAGCCAGAGGGCCTGGTCGTGGCGCCGCCAACGTCGCTCGGCGTGTTCGACCTGCTCCCGGAGTGCCCGACGCCCAACGGACCGGGCTGGACGGATCTCGGCTTGACCGGCCGTACGGACGTCGGCCCCGAGCGGTCCGC
Source organism: Acidimicrobiia bacterium (assembly GCA_013821025.1). Classification (GTDB taxonomy): domain Bacteria; phylum Actinomycetota; class Acidimicrobiia; order Acidimicrobiales; family Ilumatobacteraceae; genus JACDHN01. The sequence continues at coordinate 192 of JACDHN010000258.1, forward strand.
CACGCGTTCGTCCTCGATGCCACCGCGGCCCGCCCGGGTGGAGCAAGCGATCACGAGCCGGTGTTGAAGCTCACGGTTGCGGTGACTCCGAACTCGACCTCCCACCCGCACCACTACTGGTGGCAGTACGAACTGGCCATCCAAACCCCGGCCCACGTCACCGACGACGACGGTCGTGTTGCCGATCACTCGTCGTGACCCGGCGACGCCCTCGGTCTCATTCTCGCGGTCCTGGCCGGTGCCTTGGCCGTCCTCACCGCCCGCCGCCCAACGACCTGACCCGGCCGCCAGGCGCCGCCGTCGTCCACAGACGTCGCAGATCGACGATCGCCTCGGCCTGCGCGCCGGCTCGGTCAAGTGTGGTGGCGGTAGAAGTCGACGGGCTGGGGTGGGAGGGGAGTGGCGCCGAGGACGAGATCGGCGGCCTTCTCGGCGAGCATCATCACCGGGGCGTAGATGTTGCCGTTGGTGACGTAGGGCATCGCCGACGCGTCGACGACACGGATTCCGTTCAGGCCGTGCACGCGCATCGTCCGTGGGTCGAGCACCGACTGGTCGTCGACACCCATCCGGCACGTGCACGACGGGTGCAACGCGGTCTCGCCGTCACGGGCCACCCAGTCGAGGATCTCCTCGTCGGAGTCGACGTCGGGTCCGGGTGACACTTCCCCGCCGTCGAACGGCGCGAACGCTGGCTGGCCGAGGATGTGGCGGGCGGCGCGGATCGCCTCCACCCACTCGCGGCGGTCCTGCTCGGTCGACAGGTAGTTGAAACGCAGCGCCGGCTTGATCTGCGCGTCCGGCGACGTGATGCGCACCGAACCCCTGGCGTCGGAGTACATCGGGCCGATGTGCACCTGGTAGCCGTGCCCGCCGGCCGGCGCCGAGCCGTCGTAGCGCACGGCGATCGGCAAGAAGTGGAACATCACGTTCGGGTAAGCGACGCCGTCGTTGCTGCGGATGAACCCGCCGGCTTCGAAGTGGTTCGACGCGCCGGGACCACGCCGGAACAGCCACTGCAGCCCGATCCACGGCCGGTGGCGCAACTTGAGCATCGGGTTCAGCGACACCGGTCGGGTGGCGGCGTGCTGCACGTACACCTCGAGGTGATCCTGGAGGTGCTCGCCGACGCCGGGCAGGTGATGGGTGGGCGTGACGCCGACCGTGCGCAGGTGGTCGGCGTCGCCGATCCCCGACACCTGCAGCAGCTGCGGCGAGTTGAAGGCGCCGCCGCACAGGATGACCTCACCGGCGGTGACACGCTCAACGCCGCGTCCCGGTCGCTTGACGTCGACGCCCGTCACCCGCGTGCCCTCGACGACCAGCCGGGTCACCGTCGCCCGGCAGCGAACGTCGAGGTTGGGCCGCCGGCGGACCGGCCGCAGGTACGCTTGCGAGGCGCTCAGCCGGCGACCGCGGTGGACGTTGCGGTCGAACCGGGCGAAGCCCTCTTGGCGGTAGCCGTTGACGTCCGTCGTCAACTCATGGCCGGCCTGCTGGACGGCGTCGAAGAACGCGCCGAACAATGGGTTCGTGGCCGGCCCGCGCTCCAGCACGAGTGGACCGCCGTGGCCGCGGTACTCGTCGTCTGGCGTCGCCGCCAGCGCCTCCTCCATCCGCTTGAAGTACGGCAGGCAGTGGGCGTAGTCCCACGTCGTCATCCCGTCGTCGGCCGCCCAGCGCTCATAGTCGAGCGGGTTGCCGCGCTGGAAGATCATCCCGTTGATGCTCGACGACCCGCCAAGCACCTTGCCCCTGGCGTGGTACACCCGTCGCCCGCCCATGTGCGGCTCTGGCTCCGACTCGTACTTCCAGTCGTAGAAGCGATTGCCGATCGGGAACATCAGCGCCGCCGGCATGTGGATGAACACGTCGAAGCGGTAGTCCGGCCGGCCGGCTTCGAGCACGAGTACGCGGGTCGCCGGATCGGCGCTGAGCCGGTTGGCCACGGCCGATCCCGCCGAGCCACCACCGACGATGATGAAGTCGTACACCCCGCCATCGTGGCCGATGGCGGCGCGCCATCCCGCCGGGAGGGCCCGACCGACGGTTCTCGGATTGTTGTGACCGGCACTCGATCGGGTGCTGTCGAAGGAGCGCGTCTCTGTTCGGCACGACGCGCGCCCGGTACGGTGGAGTGATGCGTGCGGGCCGGCCAAATTTGCTGCTGGTGATGGTCGACCAGCTGGCGGCACGGTTCCTGCCGTGCTACGGCCACCCGGTCGTGAAGGCCCCGGCGCTCGAGTGCCTCGCCGACGACGGAGTCCGCTTCACGTCCGCGTACACCCCGAGCCCGCTGTGCGCGCCGGCCCGCTTCGCGATGATGTCCGGCCAGCTCAACTCGCGCATCGGCGCCTACGACAACGCCTCCGAACTGCCGGCGGCGGTGCCCACGTTCGCCCACCACCTCCGCGCCGGCGGCTACCAGACCTGCCTCGTCGGCAAGATGCATTTCATCGGCCCCGACCAGTTGCACGGTTTCGAGCGCCGTCTGACCACTGACATCTACCCGGCCGACTTCGGGTGGACGCCGGACTGGGACGACGCCGAGACTCGCATCGACTGGTGGTTCCACAACATGGACAGCGTGCTCGGCGCCGGCGTCGCCGAAGCGACGAACCAGCTCGACTACGACGACGAGGTCGGCTTCCAGGCCGTGCGCGCGTTGCGCGACCTCGCCCGCTCCGCCGACGAGCGACCATGGATGCTCACCGTCTCCTTCACCCATCCGCACGACCCGTACGCGATGCGTCAGCGCTACTGGGACCGCTACGACCACGACGCCATCGACCTGCCCCGCGTCGGTCGGCTTCCGGACGAGCAGCTCGACCCGCACAGCCGCCGGCTCCGCCACATGTCGGCGATGGACGCGGTCGAGATCACCGACGACCACGTCCGCAACGCCCGCCACGCCTACTACGCCACCATCAGCTACATCGACGACTGGGTCGGCACGCTCGTCGAGACGCTCGACACCTGCGGGCTCGCCGATGACACGGTGATCGTCTTCACCGCAGACCACGGCGACCTGCTCGGCGAACGCGGCCTCTGGTACAAGATGTGCTTCTTCGAGGGCGCCAGCCACATCCCGCTCGTCGTCGCCGGGCCGGAGATCGCCAGCGGCGAGGCACCCGACCACGTGTCGCTGCTCGACCTCCTCCCGACGTTCCTCGACCTCGCCGGCATCGACCGCTCCGAGCTCGCCGACGGCGAGAGCATCGTCCCGTTGCTGCACGGCGAGCGCCAGAACCGCACCGTGGCCGGCGAGTACCTCGCCGAGGGCGCGGTCGCCCCGATCCTCATGATCCGCCGCGGCGACTGGAAGTACGTCTCCTGCAGCGCCGACCCGCCCCAGCTCTACAACATCGCCGACGACCCCGACGAGCTCGTCAACCTGGCCGCTGATCCAGCCCACGCCGAACGGGTCGCCGAGTTCGACAAAGAGGTGCTCGCCCGCTGGGACCCCGACGCGATCCGTGCCGACGTCATCGCCAGTCAGCGGGCCCGGCGCACGGTCGACGCGGCGCTGCGCACCGGTCGGCGCACACCATGGGACCACCAGCCGACGGTGGACGCGGCGCAGCAGTACATGCGCAGCCACTTCGACCTCAACGACATCGAGCGGACCCGCCGCCTCGGCTCGCGCTGACGTCCGCGTAGCCCTCCGACGACGAGCGCCGCAGCATGCGCAGGCGCGACAGCCACTCGTCGACGTCGACGTACAGGCCGAAGAGGTGCCGATGACCTCCGCCGGGGTCGAAGGCGCTGCGCCCGTGCAGCACCCGCCGGTTGTGGAACACCATCGCGTCACCCGGCCGCAGCCGCACGCTGATGCGCTGCTGCTCGCTCGTCGCCAGCTCGTGGAACCGGCGCAGCGCGGCGTACGTGGGCTCGATGAGCTCCAGGGGCAAGTCGAACGGTGCCATCAGGGCGTTGTGGAAGCGGACCTCGCGGTAGGACCCGTCGTCGTGCAGACCGACGACCGGAGCCGCCCACCGCAGGTCGTGGGTGCGGTCGTGGAAGCGATACGGGATGGCGACGTCGCACAACAGCGCGAACGTGTCCGGCTCCCCGGTGCGCAGGCGCTCGGCGACGGCGAACCCGTCGACGAGCGTGCTGTGACCGCCCGGGGCGTCAGCGGAGAGGCAGAATAGGAACTGCACGCCCGGAGGCGTCTCCAGGTTCGCCGCGTCGGTGTGCGGCCGCAGCTCGACGGACGTGTAGGCGACGTTGTTCGGATCGAGCATCGTCTCGACGTGGAAGTCGGGACCGAAGTTCGTCTCACGGAGGTGGCCGACGCGGCGGGCCAGATCGCGCAGCGCATCCTCCGTCTTCGGCACGTCCC
>JACDHN010000259.1 GCA_013821025.1 Acidimicrobiia bacterium
CTCGGAACCGGTGGGGTCACCGGAGTGCTGCGGATTGCTCGTGGTGTCGTCGCTCATCGTGAGTGTCTCAGAATCCTTGCCCGGATGAAGGTTGGACGTCGTCAGGCAGCGGATGGTTCCCGAGTCTCTCCACGAGCAGCGCCCGACCACGGGCGATTCGCGATTTCACCGTACCGATGGGTACGCCAAGGGTCTCGGCGATGTCGGCGTATCCCAGTTCGGAGACGTCGCACAGCACCACGGCGGCACGGAAGTCGTCGGGGAGCGACGCCAGCGCTTCTTCGATGGCCATGCGGTCGACGACGGCGTCGACGTGGCGGTGCGCCACCGGGTCCGACAGTTCGGGTGGCTCTCCGTCGTCCCTGTCGACCACGTGCAGTTGGGGACGGCGTTTGCGTCGGCGCAGCTCGTCGAGAGCGGCGTTCGTGGCGATGCGATACGCCCAGCTGCTGAACGCCGCCCGCCCGTCGAACCGCTCGAGTGCCCGCACGATGCTGATCATGGCGTTCTGCGTCGCGTCATCGGCATCCCGCGTCGGGCCGACGATCCGGGCGCACACGGCGTGGATGCGGTCGATGTGGCGCCGCAACAGCTCGTCGAGGGCTCGGCGATCGCCGCCCTGCGCGGCGGTCACAAGCGCCTGATCGTCGGCGCGGGCGTCAAATGAAGGGGACGTGGGGCCTCCAGGGCGTTTTACGGCACGAACGATACTTCGCCGATACGCCCGCGATACGGGTTGGTGGCGGTACATCCCTGGTCGGGACCGAGCTCGCGCAGCAGGATCAGCACGTGCTGGGCACCTTCGTCGAGGCGCACGCGCACCTCGCCCGGCTCGGCGGCGAACGACCTCTCCGCCACCGGGGGCCCCCAGCCATCGATCTGCGCTGGCACGTCGTCGCTGGTGAACACCTCCACCTGGTAGGGCGCGCTCAGCACCTCGAACTCGACGGTGCCAGTTGACGGTTGGTCGAGCGTCACCACCAGACCGACACCGGGCTTGTTCATGAACGGGGAGGCGTAGCAGACAGTCTGCCATTCGGTGGCAGTGTTGCCGTCGGCGAGCGCGCTAGCGGCCTGGCCGTCGTTCTCGCCGCCGCTTCCGGCTGGGTCGTAGGCGGCGATGGCGTTCACGGTGGCGGGCACGGGCGGCTCGGCGGGCGCGGCGTCGGTGCCGCCGGTGGTCGCCGGTGACTCACCGACCGGCACCGTGCCCTGGCTCGCCGTGTCGTTGTCGGTGCCCAGCATCACCCACAGCAGCACGGCCACGATGGCCGCCACCAACAACAGCACGCCGACGACGATGGCCGATGGCAGCCAACGCTGCTGCAGGCCGCGGCCTGGCTTGGCCCGAATGGGTCGCGACGGTGTGTGGTCCCCATCCGGGCGCGCTGCGATCTTCGGCTCACGACCGGTAACCGGCTGCTCGATCGTCGGCGGCGTCTGGCGTTCGATCGATGTCTGGCGGCGAGTCGTCTCCGGCTCCCCGGGGACCAGATCGCGCCCGGCGGGCCGAACCTCGCTGTGGAACCGACCAGGGGGCTCGATCGTCGGGCCGTCGAGGTCGACAGGTGGTTCCGCTGCGACCACGGCCAACTCGCTGCGCAGGTCGGCGCCAGTGGCCGGGCGCTGGTTGGGATTGCGCGACAGCAGCCGATGGATCAACACCACGAGGCCCCTCGGAACGGTCGGCCGCAGCCGTGTCAGATCCGTGGGATCGCGCTGCAGACGGGCCAGGGCGGTGTCAGCGTCCGTCTCACCGAGAAACGGCACCCGACCGGCAAGGCATTCGTATAGCACCAGCCCGAGCGAGTACAGGTCTGCCCGCCCGTCGAGCTTGCGGCCCCGAACCTGCTCGGGTGACAGGTACTTGGCCGTGCCCATCATGATGTTGGGGCTCGTCAGGTCGTCCTCGACGGTGTCGAGACCCTTGGCGATGCCGAAGTCGGTCAGCATCACCCGCCCGTCGGCGGTGAGCATGATGTTGCCGGGCTTCACGTCGCGGTGGACGAACCCGGCGCGGTGGGCGGCGTCGAGGGCCACGGCCACGCACGACCCGATGTGAATGGTGAGCTCTGGGCTGAGCCGGATCTGAACGTCGAGCAGTTGGCGCAGGCTCTTACCGTCGACGAGCTGCATCACAACGGCTTGGCGACCGTCGTGCTCGAAGGCGTCGTGCACGGCGACGATGTTCGGGTGGTTCAGCCTGGCGACGGCGATCGCTTCTCGGCGGAACCGTTCGGCGACGACGGGGTCCGTGGCGAGCGTCGGCTTCAGCCATTTGACCGCCACCCTGCGGTCGAGGGCGAGATCGGTGGCGAGCCACACCTCCGACATGCCACCATGACCGAGACGACGTTCGAGGCGGTACCGGTTGGCCAAAACGGTGGCCTCTTCGCTCGTCACCTCAGTCATGTTCGCCGCCGACGCTAGTGGCGGGTCTCGGTGAGATGTCGGCAATCAGGCGGGCATCTCGTGGAACGCCACGCCGATGGTGCCGCGCCCTACGTGGCTGCCGACGACGGGACCGATCTCGCCGACCACCACCTCACCGTCGGCGTACGGCTCGACCATCTTCACGAAGGCTTCGACGTCGTCACAGTGGGCGTGCAGCACTGCCAGGTTCTCGATGCGCCCCTCGTGCTCGGCGAGGCGGGCGACCACGTGGGCCAGCGCCTTGGAACGGGTGCGCTGCCGACCGGCCTGCTGCACCTGCCCATCCTTGACCTCGATCAATGGCTTGATCGAGAGTGCGGTGGCGAACATGGCCTTGGCATTGCTGACCCGTCCACTCTTCTTCAGGTTGTCGAGCGTGTCGATGGCGCCGAACACGCGTGTCCTGGTGCTGAGGTCGCGTGTTGCCTGCTCGATGTCGTCCAGTCCGGCGCCGCCGTCGGCAGACCGAGCGGCGACAAGGACGATCATGCCGAGCCCGAGCGTGGTCGAGCGGCTGTCGACGACGCGGACGGGGATGGCGTCGAAGTCACGAGCCGCCAACTCGGCGCTCTGGAACGTGGCCGAGATCTCCGATGACAGCGTGATGACAACGATCCCTTCGGCGCCCTCTTCGCGGAGTCGGCGGTAGGCGGTGGCGAACTGCTCGGGGGATGGAGCGGCGGTGCTCGGTAGCACCGACGAAGCGGCGCACTCATCCCAGAACTGTTCGACCGGCAGCTCCACCCGGTCGAGGAACTCCTTGTCGTCGAAGCGGATGGTGAGTGGGACGATCTCGATGTTCCACCGTTTGACCAGGTCGTCGGGCAGATCACACGAAGAGTCGGTGACGATTCGGATGCTCACGAACGGTCGATGCTACCCGGGGCCGCAGCCTGGCTCGCCGGATGGCGTCCGACGGCGACTGTTGCTCGTCGCTGCCGACGGCGCTGGCGCAGATGGCTGACCCACCACGTGGCCAGCACGACTACCGCGCCGCCGGTGATCACCTGCCCGACGCCTGTCAGCGCCCGAACGTGCGCCGTCAGCACCACGGGCCGGACGACATCCACGCCAGACGGAGTGCGGATGCTGATCGACACCGACGTTGTGCCGTTGGCACGGGCGGCGACGTCGATGGGCACGAACTGGGTCACGCCGGCGCCCAGCTCGACGGTCTGGGGCCCGGACGGGAACGTCAAGCGCGGAGAGGAGGGGGCGACGACCACGCGCAGCGGCGTTGAGCCGGCGTTCGTGAGACGCACCTGCAGCTCACTCTCTCGTCCGGTAAGCGTGAATGAGAACGGGTCGGGCGGCACGATCGCGGCGCGGATCGTGCGCGCAGCTGCTTCCAACTCGTCGATGACGGCCTGTGCGGCGTCGTCGTCGACGACCGTCGTCAGCAACTCGTCGAGGCGCTGATTCCACGCCAGCGGGCGTCGATCGCCCCTGGGCAGCATCGACGACGTGTCCGCCAGCGACAGGCGGACGCGGGCGACGGTGGTGACCCGGGGGCGCATGTCGGTCCCCGAAGTTGGTGGCAGTGTGACGTCGACGGACAAGTTCTCGTCCGTGACACCTGGAAGTGCCGACACCGTGACGAACTCGACGTCGGCGGCCTCGTCGGCCAACCCGGCCATCTCGGAGAGGACGGATCGGTCGGGAACGCCGAAGTCGGCCGTGGCGAGCACGACACCGCGCCGCTCACCGGACCCGGCCTCGACGAGCATCCACGACAGCATCCGTACCGAATCCTCGAGATCGTCGGCTGTGTCGGTGTTCGGTTCGAGCAGGTTTGCGATGTCGTCGTCGACGATGACGGAGCTGGCCTCGTCGGCACCGAGTGGTGTGCGGAGATGCTGACCGACTGGCACCTCGGTCGTCCCGACGAGCGACGTCGCCAGATCGGGCGGGATGATGAACAGGCGGGTGCCGCTCCTCGTGAGCAACTCTCCGCCACCGGTGCTGATCGGCTCGTCGGTGATCGGCCACACCGTGCGGCGCACCGGTGTCTCGGGGAGCTGCCGCAACAGCACGTCCTCGCCGGCGCGCAGGTGCCGGTAGAACAGCTCACCCAGGTCGGCAGTCGCCGCCGACGAGGC
>JACDHN010000260.1 GCA_013821025.1 Acidimicrobiia bacterium
CTCCTCCGTACCCGAGACCACCTCGATGTCGACGCCGGCCTCGTCTCGCGCCCTGGCGATGAACTCTTCGGCGTTCGTCGCCTCTCGGGTGGCGCTCGTGGCGACGGCGCGCACCTCTGCGCCGAAGCTCTCGGCGATGCGGGCCATACGAGCCAGGCAGGCGACCCCGCGGTCGATGGCGTCGGTGTCGAGATGCTTCATGTCGCCCCCGCCATGGCCGAGGCGGACGCTCTCCTTCTCGCGGGTGAGGATCTCGAACCCCGTGTCGCCGACAGGGCGGGCGATCACGAGGTGGATGCTGTTCGTGCCGATGTCGAGGGCACCGAGGGCATCGCTCACGGGATACTCAGTCGGGGATCCGATCCGTGCATGTGTTGAGCGTATTCAGCACACCGTCGCGGAAACTGTCGATCTTCTCGAACGCCGTGCCGTTCTGGTTCTCCTCGGCATCCTCGTCACCGATCAGCAGCACGGTCTGGATCGCCTCGTCGAGGTCTCCTGGCTCGATGGACGCCAGCGTGCCCGCCGGAGGTTGGCCGTTCTCGGGCAGGATGGTGTTGACCCAGCTTCCCGTGAGGCAGTCGTTGAGCAGCGACCGCGGCTCGTCCGACAGCGGGCTGCCGAGCAGCGTCTGCGCTGCCTCGGACCACGCTGTGCCCAGCGTGTACCCCACCGTGAAGTCGCCGAACTGGTCGTACAGCTGCCTGAGGTACTCGGCGTCGTAGAACACCTGGTTCGTGCTGGGACAGAAGGCGGCACCGTCGTCGACGCTTTCGACCTCGGCGCAGTCGACGTTCGTCGGGTCGTCGGCGGCGACGATGGTCAGCTCCGGGAACCCTCCTTCCTGATCGGCGAAGACGAGCTGCCAGTAGCGGTTCAGGTCGCCAACGACGATGGTCAAGATCCCGCGTGGGCCGTCACCCCACTCTGCGTTGCCGGCGGGATTGCCCGTGGGAGACAGCTCGTTGGGCACCAGTGGCAATGGCGTGTCGATCAGCTCGACGCAGCGGGCGAAGCCGTTGAGGTACCCGACCTGGAAGGCGCCGACACGGTCGAAGCCCGATCCGTGGGCGCCGGGGTTCTGCGAGCTCACGTTGATCGGGTCTCGCACGGCGATGAGGGCGGCGAGCCCGCCCAGAACATCGGCATCGGAGAACTCGACGCCGTCGACCTCGCCGTTGCGAGCCCGCGCCGTCCACGCTCCCGAGAAGCAGTCGGCCTGCTGCTCGGTGTAGATCGTCGCCGGATCCTGGGCGAACGTGCCGTTGCGCTGCTGGATGGCGTGGCCCCACTCGTGGGCCAGTACGACACCCATCACGGAGTCACCCAGCTCCTCGCTGAGCTGCAGCAGCAGGCTGTCGTCGCCATCGTCGTAGGCGATGAAGTCGCCGACGCTGCAGTAGAAGGCCACGTACGCCCGAACGTCTGGGTAGCTGCTCTCGTCGTTGCCGCAGCCCGGGACCGGGTCCGTCCGCTCGGGATACGCAGGAAACACGCCGCCTTCCAGCGGCTCGTACGGTTCGCCGTACAGCTCCGGGTATGTGGTGGACCACAGCTGCTCGAGATCGGCGACGGTGGCGGCGACGAGATCGTCGTACGAACGCCCCGGCTTGGCGTTGCCCACGTCGAGGATGTCACTGGGCGGTCGCGGCTCGGTGGAAGGGCCGGTGGGTCCGGTCGTGGGATCGGTGGAAGGGCCGGTGGGATCGGTCGGGTCGGTGGGGTCGCTCGTCGGGCCGGTCGGGTCGGTCGTGGGGTCGGTGGAGTCGCTCGTCGGGTCTGTGGTGGGCTGGTCCGCCAGCTCTCGCGACCGCTCGACGGCGACGGGCGACGACGCGCCGCAGGCGGCCAGCACGGCCAACGACGCCGACAGCATGGTGACCAACGCCGCACGCCTCCGCACCGCGAAAGTGTACGTGCGCCAGCCGGTCACGGTCCCAGCACCACTTCCATCTCGACGATGTCGTCGCGCTGCCCCTTGGCCATCGAGTCGGCGAACGCCCGCACGTCGTCGTCGCTGGCGTTCTCGGCAGCGAACTCCGCCATGTCGATGCCTGCCTCGTGGTGAGCCGTCATCAGTTCGACGAACAGGCGATCGGCGGTGTTTCCCGACGCCGAAGCCAGTTCGTCGAGCTGGGTTTCGGTGGCAAGTCCCGGCATGGTGTCGATGGACATCGCCATGCCGATCCACTCCATCGCCGTGTAGTCCTCGCCGGCTTCGGGGGCGTCGAAGCTGCGCAACAACTCGATCATGCGACCGATCTCGATCGACTGACCGAACACGATGGTCCTGGCCACGACGCGCAGCCCACGATCCGTGTCGGGCCGGTCCAGGTAGGTCATGGCGATCTCGAACGCCTGCTCGTGGTGGACGCGCATGTCCTGCAGGAACCCCACCTCGACGTCGCCCGCGCCGGGTTCGCTGACCGTGTCGTGCACGAGCCAGCCGATCATCCCGGCGAAGAGCGCCGTGGCGACGAGCCCTGTCAGGATGTTGACCGGGTGCTGCCACCACGGCAGCACGAGCACGTCGTCGTCGACACCGTCGACCGGGTCGAGCGTGTCGCTGCCCCCGTCACTGGTCATCATTCGGGCCACGTCGGGAGTCTGCCAGCAGAACTCCCCTGCGCGTGGTCAGCGCTCTTGGGGTACGCCCGTCTGCACGATGAAGCTGTTCTCGCTGTCGATCTCGGCATCGAACACGTACGTCGTGCCTTCCTCGTCTGTTGCGGTGCAGGTGTACATCGTGCCGACCTCGGTGCTCTCGGGCTCGTCGCACTCGGCATTGGTGAACACCTTGTCCTGCGCCTCGGCCATCTCACCGTCGGTGTCTTCGATGAAGGTCTCGGTCTCGTCCTTGTACGTGCTCGTGTTGTTCGAGCAGGCGACCAGGCCGAAGGCGACAGCGGCGGCGGTGGTGAGCACGGACGTTCGCATCGGGGGCTCCAGTGATGGTTGTTGGCCGGTGGGCGGCGACGTGCCGTCACACGTCGGTCCGGACGGGCACCCTGGTCGCAGACCGGCGGTGGTCGATCTGCTCGACGGTAATGGCGAACAGCGCGATCCACACGAACGCGAAGCCCACGAGGCGAACGGCCGGCAACGGCTCGCCATAGGCCAGCCAACCGAGCAGGAAGGTGATCGTGGGTACGATGTACTGCAGCGCCCCCAGGATCGTGAACGGCACCAGGCGGGCAGCCACGCCGAACAACAGCAACGGGACCGCGGTCACGATGCCCGTACCGGCTACTAGCGCCCAGTCGCCGGCATCGGCACTGTTCGCGACGCTGGCGTCTCCTGACCACGTCACGGCGATCACGACGAGGGCCGGGGCCACCACGACGAGCGTCTCGCCGGCCAAGCCCTCGACGGACGACAGCTCGAGGTTGCGTTTGATCAGTCCGTAGGTGCTCCAACTGATGGCGATCGCCAACGCCGCCCACGGCGGCCGACCGTAGGACACAGTCAGGATGACGACGGAGACGACGGCACACCCGATGGCGAGGCGTTGGGCGGCGGTGGGACGCTCTTTCAGCACGGTGACGCCGAGCACCATCGTCCCCAGCGGCGCCATGAAGTAGCCGAGCGCCGTCTCCAGCACCCGGTCGTTGACGACGGCCCACACGTACGTGGTCCAGTTGACGCTCAGCAGCACGCCGGCCAACGTCAGCCGCCAGCGCGTCGACCTGTCGATGAAGGCATCGCGCAGCGCGCCGAGCCGTCCGCGCCACGCCACGACGGCGAGCATCACCACAGCCGAACTCGTCATGCGCCAGCCGATCAGCTCGAACGGCCCGAAATCGGTGAGGTGCTTCCAGTAGACGGTCAGCAGCCCCCACACGATGTAGGCGGCGACGGCGGCCCGGATGCCCCGCGACACGGGCGATTCGGGGGGTGCCGGCACGGCTCGTAGACTAGGAGGCGAGCCGACCAAGCATTACGGTGCCCTGGTTCGGCTGCGTAGCAGTCGAAACGAAATCGTGCCGCAGCTCAGCGGCGACCTATTCGCTCAAGTCGTAAGAGAGCCTGATCAGCAGCCAGAGAGGAATCGCGTGGTCGACCGCAGAAAGCAGTGGCAAGCGGCGTACGAGGCGGCGCTGCCAGAGGGACGCCAGCGCACGACGATGTCTGGCATCCCGCTCGAACCGGTGTACGGACCGGTCGACGGCGGCGGCGACGCTGAGTATCCCGGTGTCTACCCGTACACGCGCGGGCCGTACGCCACGATGTACCGCTCGAAGTTGTGGACGATGCGCATGTTCGCCGGGTTCGGCACCGCCGAGGACACGAACTGGCGGTTCAAGGAGATCATCCGATCTGGTGGCGACGGCCTGTCGACGGCGTTCGACATGCCGACGCTGCTCGGCATCGACTCCGACGACCCGATGGCGCTGGGAGAGGTCGGGCGCTGCGGCGTGGCCATCGACACGCTCGACGACATGGAGGACCTCTACTCGGGCATCGATCTCGGCAAGATCACCACGTCGATGACGATCAACTCGCCGGCGGCGGTGATCTTTGCCA
>JACDHN010000261.1 GCA_013821025.1 Acidimicrobiia bacterium
GTGAGCCAGTTGACGATGGGCGCCTTGGGCACACCGGACAGACGGCTGATCAGACCTGGCGAGTAGCCGGGGGGGCGACTCATGTGGGCTCGCAGCACGTCGCCGAACGGCACCCGGACATCCTGCCAAACAGCTGGAGTGATACGAAACTGGGGGCAGACCTGCGCTCTGACGGATTCGTACAATTGCCGTGCCGACCCGCGCGCATGACGGGACGGCACGGCGAGAGAGTCTCGCCGGAGTCGCTCCCGGACCCCGAGCGTCGCGCACGACGATCGGCAGCAGAGACGGGGAACACACCATGCGCATGGCCCAGGCAGCACGGCTCACCGAGGTGACGGATGCGCACGTGCGTCGCCGCCACAGCCGAGGAGACCCGAGATGACAGCGACCAAACCGACCGGCCGGCGTCGTCTCGGCCTCTTGCGTGGCCGCAACGGCAGCGACCGTGACGTGATGAAGAGCGAGGAGGAGTGGCGGACGCAGCTCACTCCCGAGCAGTTCCGGGTCCTGCGCAGGCACGGCACCGAACGACCCTTCAGCGGACCACATGTGCAGCCCGACGGCAGCGGCGTCTACCGATGCGTCGCCTGTGGCGCAGGCCTGTTCCGCGCCGAGACGAAGTTCGAGTCGGGCACGGGCTGGCCGAGCTTCAGCGCCGGCGTGGCGGATGGCGTCGAGACACGACGCGACTACTCGCTTGGAGTGCCCCGCACCGAGGTGCTCTGTCGCCGCTGCGGAGGTCATCTCGGACATGTCTTCAACGACGGTCCTGCGCCCGGGGGCAAGCGCTACTGCATCAACGCGTGTGCGCTCGGCGACGGTCGCGAGGTGCAGGACCCTGACCCTCGCGGCGAATGACCTGACACCCGGATCACGGCGCCAACCGGCGATCGCCGACCACGCTTCCTGTCGGAACGCCCGCCCGCAACCCCAGCACGAGGAGACGTCATGAGCACACCACGACTCGAGGGCAAGGTCGCCCTCATCACCGGATCCGACTCCGGCATCGGCCAAGCCACCGCGATCGCGTTCGCAGGTGTGGGCGCGGACGTCGTCATCACTACCACCACGATGCCGACGGCGCAGCCGACACCAAGGCGCAGGTCGAGGCGGCGGGTCGCAGGGCGCTCGTCGTCCAGCTCGACATCAGCGACGAGGCGCAGGTGGCTGCGGCGTTCGACCGCGCCGTCGAGACGTTCGGGACCCTGGACGTCCTCATGAACAACGCGGGCGTCGATGCGTCCGGGACGCACGTCGCCGACCTCGCCACCGAGGTGTTCGACACTGCGATGCGGACGAACGTCTACGGCACGTTCTTCTGCTGCCGACGGTTCATCCAGGAGCGCAAGAAGCACGCCGGCGGCGGCAAGATCATCAACGTCACCTCGGTCCACGAGGACATCCCGAATGCCGGCGGCGCCGACTACGACTGCTCGAAGGGAGCAATCCGCAATCTCACCCGTGCGCTCGCCCTCGAGCTCGCGCCGGACGACGGCAATGATGGGATGCTGGCCGCCTGGCAGGCCGACGACGAACCGCAGCCGGGCGCGGTCAAGATCGATCCCCGCTGCCTTGTGCGCGTCGGACCCGGCCTCCTCGGCCGGACTCCGACCCCGGTGGGCCCGATGACGCAGCGCTACGGAGCCGCCAACCCGTGGCCCTGGGACCGCTTCCCGGAGGCGAGGGTGTGAGCGAGCTCGTTGGCGCGCTGCGCGGCGCCGTTCGCGGCGATGTGCTCTTCGACGCCGGCACGAAGGCGTTGTACGCCAGCGACGCCTCGAACTACCGCCAGGTGCCGATCGGCGTCGTGCGACCGCGCGACGCCGACGACGTCGTGGCCGCCGTCGCCGTCTGCCGGGCCCACGAGGTCCCGGTCCTGTCGCGGGGCGGGGGGACGAGCCTCGCCGGGCAGTGCTGCAACGTGGCCGTCGTCCTCGACTTCTCGAAGTACATGGTCGAGGTGGTCGAGCTCGACGCCGGTGCCTGCCGAGCTCGGGTCCAGCCCGGCACGGTGCTCGACTCGCTGCGCGATCGAGCCGAGGAGCACGGGCTGACGTTCGGTCCCGACCCGTCCACCCACAACCGCTGCACCCTCGGGGGGATGATCGGCAACAACTCGTGTGGCGTGCACTCGATCATGGCCGGCCGCACGGCCGACAACATCGAGGAGCTGGACATCCTCACCTATGACGGCCTGCGCATGCGGGTCGGCGCCACCGGCGACGGGGAGCTGGAGCGCATCGTCGCCGCCGGGGGTCGGCGCGGGGAGATCTACGACGGGCTCCGGACGCTGCGGGACCGCTATGGCGACCTCGTGCGCCAGCGCTTCCCGCAGTTGCCCCGCCGGGTGTCGGGCTACAACCTCGACGAGCTGCTCCCCGAGAAGGGGTTCAACGTGGCCCGGGCGCTCGTCGGCACGGAAGGGACGTGCGTGGTGGTGCTCGAGGCCACCACCCGCCTGGTGCCGAGCCCCCCGTTCCGCAACCTGCTCGTCGCCGGCTTCCCCGACGTGTTCGACGCCGCCGACGCCGTGCCTCTCGTCCTCGAGCACGGCGTCATCGGCCTCGAGGGGCTCGACAACCAGCTCGTGAACGACATCCGGGCGAAGGGCGACAACACCGGGCAGCTCAAGATCCTGCCCAAGGGGGGCGGCTGGCTGCTCGCCGAGTTCGGTGGCGACACCGCGGCCGAGGCCGACGAGCAGGCCCGGGGGCTGATGGCCGCGCTCGAAGACGCTGGCGTAACGCTCGGGATGCGTTTGCTCGACGATCCCGAAGAGGAGGAGCGGTTGTGGCTGCTGCGGGAGTCCGGCCTGGGGGCAACCGCCAGCGTGGCCGGGCGGGGTGACACCTGGGAGGGCTGGGAGGACGCTGCCGTTCCGCCCGACCGTCTCGGCGACTACCTCCGCGAGTTCAAGCCGCTGCTCGAGCGTCACGGCCACGAGACCGCCGCCCTGTACGGGCACTTCGGCGACGGCTGCGTCCACACCCGCATCGACTTCAACCTGCGGGCCCGCGACGGGATCGCCGACTACCGGGCCTTCGCCGAGGAGGCCGCCGACCTCGTGCTGCGCTACGGCGGGTCGCTCTCCGGTGAGCATGGCGACGGCCAGTCCCGAGCGGAGCTGCTGCCGCGCATGTTCGGCGACGAGCTCGTCCAGGCCTTCCGGGAGTTCAAGGCTCTCTGGGACCCCGACGGGCGGATGAACCCCGGCAAGGTCGTGGATCCGTATCGCCTCGACGAGAACCTCAGGCTCGGCCCGACCTACAACCCGATTCCGGTCACGACCCACTTCCGGTTCCCGACCGACGAGGGCGACTTCGCCAAGGCGGCGCTCCGGTGCGTGGGCGTCGGCCTGTGCCGGCGCAGCGAGGGCGGGACGATGTGTCCCAGCTACATGGTCACGCGTGACGAGCAGCACTCCACCCGAGGACGGGCCCGGATGCTCTTCGAGATGCTCCAGGGCGACGTCATCACCGGTGGTTGGCAGGACGAGCGGGTCAAGGACGCCCTCGACCTCTGCCTGTCGTGCAAGGGGTGCAAGTCCGACTGCCCCGTCAACGTCGACATGGCCACGTACAAGGCCGAGTTCCTGTCGCACTACTACGAGGGCCACCGCCGTCCGCGGGCCGCCTACGCCATCGGCAAAATCCACCGCTGGGCCGGCATCGCCGCTCACTTCCCGCGCCTCGCCAACCTCGGCGGCGCCCTTCCCGGCGTGCGTGCCCTGGCCAAGCGAGCCGCCGGGGTCCACCAGAAGCGGAGCCTTCCGAAGTTCGCGACGACGACGTTCCGCGCCGGCTTCGCCGCACGCCCGCCGACCGTGGCCACAGGTCCACGCGTCATCCTCTGGCCCGACACGTTCAACGACGCCTTCAACCCCGCCGCCCTCCATGCCGGCGTCGACGTCCTGGAGGCTGCCGGCTTCACCGTCGACATCCCCCGGACGCGGCTCTGCTGCGGGCGACCGCTCTACGACTACGGGTTCCTCGACCAGGCCAAGACGCTCCTAGGCCACATCCTCGACGAGCTCGAGGACGACATCCTCGCTGGCGTACCCGTCGTGGGTCTCGAGCCGAGCTGCGTGGCCGTGTTCCGCGACGAGCTCCGCAACCTGTTCCCCCACGACCAGAACGCCGAACGGCTGTGCCGCCAGACCATGGTGCTCAGCGAGTTCCTCGAACGCCACGCCCCGGACTGGCGCGTCCCCGAGCTGAGAGGCCGCCGGGCGGTCGTGCACGGCCACTGCCACCACCGGGCGATCATGGGCTTCGACGCCGAGGAGCGCCTCCTCGACCAGCTCGGCCTCGATGTGGAGATCCCGGAGCCCGGCTGCTGCGGCATGGCCGGGTCGTTCGGCTTCGAGGCCGACCACTACGACGTGGCCATGCGGGTCGGCGAGCGCGTCCTGCTCCCCGCCGTCAGGGCCACCGACGACGACTCGCTCGTCATCGCCGACGGATTCAGCTGCCGCGAACAGATCCTCCAGGGCACCGGCCGTCGACCGCTCCACATCGCC
>JACDHN010000262.1 GCA_013821025.1 Acidimicrobiia bacterium
TGACTGGCGCCAGGCCCAGCTTGCCGACGTGCCGAGCAAGGACACGTGGCGCCAATGGGTGTACCGCTGGGATGCCAAACCCGGCAACCACACGATCCGCGTACGGGCGATCAATGACGCTGGCGAGGTTCAGGTCTACAAGGAAGCCAGCGTCGCCCCCGACGGCGCCAGCGGCTATCACGAGATCGACGTTCGCGTCTCGCGCTGAGGTTTCATGGCCGACGGAGCGCGAGAGGACACATCGTCCGAGTCGACGAGGGTTGATCAGTGGGTGTGGGCCGTGCGGTTGTTCAAGACCCGGTCGGCGGCCGCATCAGCTTGTCGCGGCGGACATGTCCGGGTGAACGGAGCCACGGCGAAGCCGGCCTCACCGGTGCGTGTCGGCGATCAGGTGGAAGCTCGAGTCGGTCAGCGCCAGCGCGTCGTGGAGGTGGTGCGCCTGATCAACAAACGGGTCGGACCGCCGATCGCCGCCGAATGCCTCGTCGATCACAGCCCCCCGCCGCCTCCAGCGGACGTGTTCGCCCCGGTTTTCCGTCGAGATCGGGGCACGGGCCGCCCGACGAAGCGCGACAAGCGCCAGCTCGATCGGCTCCGTGGCCGCGGAGGAGACCGCCGCGGCCGCTGATCGCTCAGTTGCCGGTGAGCTCGGCGGCCTTTGTCGTCAGGGCGTCGATCAGCTCGTCGAAGCTCTTCTTGAAGCTGTCGACGCCTTCTCGCTCGAGTTGGTCGGCCACGTCGTCCATGTCGACGCCGACATGGGATAGCGCCGCCCATTCGCCCTCCGCTTCGTCGACGTCGAGATCGACGGTGCGGGCCAGCGTGCCGTGCTCTGCGAACGCCTCCAGCGTTTGGTCGGGGAGCGTGTCGACGGTGTTCGGTCCGATCAGGTTGTCGACGTACATGGTGTCGGGGTAGTCCGGGTTCTTGGTCGACGTGCTGGCCCACAGCGGCCGCTGCACGCGAGCACCGAGCGCGGCGAGGTCATCCCAGCGCGTGCCGCTGAACGTGGCCTGGAAGCGCTGGTAGGCGAGCTTGGCCTGGGCGATGGCAGCCTTGCCGCGAAGCGCCAAGGCCTCTGTGGACCCGATGGCCTCGAGCCGGCGATCGACCTCGGTGTCCACCCGGGACACGAAGAAGCTAGCCACGCTCGCCACGTGGGACAGATCCGTGGCGCCGTCGGCGGCGTAGCGCTCGAGCCCCGTGAGGTAGGCCTCCATCACGTCCTGGTAGCGGTCGAGGCTGAAGATCAGCGTGATGTTGATGTTGCGCCCTTCTGCGAACATCTGCTCCACGATCGGGACGCCGGCTGCCGTCGCCGGGATCTTGACCATCGCGTTGGGACGGCCGAGGCGCTGGTGCAGGCCACGCGCCGCCTGCTCGGTGCCCGGTCCGTCGTTGGCAAGGCCCGGATCGACCTCCACGCTCACGAAGCCGTCGGTGCACCCCGACTCCTCGTACAGACCGGAGAAGGCGTCGCAGGCGGTGTTGATGTCGTGCAGCACCATCTCCCAGTAATCGTCGATCACCGGGTGTTCGTCGTTCGCCAGATCCTTGAACTGATCGTCGTAGTCGGCCGACCCCTGGATCGCTTTGGCGAAGATGGTCGGGTTGGAGGTCATGCCCCGCACGCCGCGCTCGATAAACCCGGCGAGCTGGCCGCCGGTGATGTAACCCCTTGTGAGGTTGTCGAGCCATGGGCTCTGGCCGTAGCCGTCGTACAGTTCTGCGAGACGGTCCATCAGTTCGCTCCTTTGGCGACGGTGCCGTCGAGCAGCTCGAGGGCTCGGGCGGCCACGTGGTCGGGGTTGATGCCGAGGCGGTCGAGCACCTCGGCGCCCGGGGCGCTGACCCCGAACCGGTCGATGCCGATCGAATCGTCAGCATAGCGCTCCCAGCCGAACGTCGTACCGGCCTCTACCGACAGCACCGGTACTCCCTCTGGGAAAATCTCGTCGAAGAACGTCTCGTCCTGGCGCTCGAAGCGGTCCCAGCTCGGCAGGCTCACGACGCGAATGGCGGTGTCGTGATCCTCGAGCTTCTCCGCAGCAGCCAGGCACACGGACACCTCGCTCCCCGTGCCGACGAGCACCAGGTCGGCCTCGCCGTCGCTCTCACGGACGATGCCGGCGCCCTTGGCCACGGCGGAGCCGTCGGTGCACACGGGCAGGTCCTGGCGCGACAGGATGAGCGCTGTCGGGCCATCGTGTTCGACGGCGGCCCGCCACGCCTGCGCCGTCTCATTGGCGTCCGCTGGGCGGATCACCTGAAGATCGGGGATGGCGCGCAGCGACGCGAGTTGCTCGACGGGCTGGTGGGTCGGGCCGTCCTCGCCGACGCCGACGGAGTCGTGGGTGAACACGAAGACCGCCCGCGCCTTGGAGATCGAGGCCAGGCGGATGGCTGGGCGCATGTAGTCGGCGAACACGAAGAACGTGCCGCCAACGGGTAGTACACCGCTGTGCAGTGCCATGCCGACCATGGCCGAGCCCATGGCGTGCTCCCGCACGCCGTAGAAGAGCTGTCGGCCGCCCGGCTCCTCAGCGCTCTGCTGGGCCCCTTCGCTGAGCTTCGTCCCGGTGTTGCCGGTGAGGTCGGCTGAGCCGGCGATCAGCCCTGGCAGGTGGTCGAACGTGGCGTTGATGGCGTCGTTGACGGCTACCCGAGTGGCGATGGGTTTGGAGTCGATCTCCACGAAGGGCAGGTCGTCGGTCCATCCCGGTACGCCCATCTGCGAACCCCAGGCTGCATCCCAGCGCTCGCGCACAGCGGGGTCTGCGGCGTCGAGCCGCTCATTCCACGCTCCGTGCCACTGCGCTCCACGCCTCGCGGCGTGCTGGCGATATGCGGCGACGAGCGCTTCGGGGGCCCAGAACGGCTCGTCGGGGATGCCCATGACCTCTTTGGTGCGGGTCACGTCGTCGGGTGTGAAGGGATTGCCGTGCGCTTTGTAGTTGTCGGTGTGGTCTGGCGACGGGTGCGCCACGTGCGATCGCAGCACGAGCAGGCTCGGCCGGTCCGTGACGTCCTTGGCGTCGAGCAGCGCCCGCTCCAGCGTGTCGACGTCGTCGGCCACCTCGCCCAGCTCCACGACGTCCCAGCCGTAGGCCCGGAAGCGCCCGACCACGTCGTCGGACAGCGCGAGGTCGGTCACGCCGTCGATGGTGATGTGGTTGTCGTCGTAGATGCAGATCAGGCGACCCAAGCCAAGGTGCCCGGCCAACGACGCCGCCTCGTGACTGATGCCCTCCATGAAGCAACCGTCGCCGGTCACCACGAACGTGAAGTGGTCGACCAAACCCTCGCCGAACTCATCACGCAGCACGCGCTCGGCTACGGCCATGCCGACCGAGTTGGCAAAACCCTGGCCCAGCGGGCCCGTTGTGACGTCGACGCCAGGAGTGTGGCGGGCCTCGGGATGTCCCGGTGTGCGCGACTCGTACGAGCGGAACGCCTTCAGGTCGGACATCTCGAGGCCGCACCCGGTGAGGTACAGCATCGAGTACTGCAGGATCGAGGCGTGACCGTTCGACAGCACGAAGCGGTCATGATCGGGCCAGCGGGTGTCCGTCGGATCCAGGCGCATCACCCGCGAGAACAGGACGTGGGCCAGCGGGGCCAGCGCCATGGCCGTGCCCTGATGGCCGCTGTTGGCGTGCAACGGCGCATCCATGGCCAAACCCCTGATCAGCGAGATCGCCTGTTCGTCCTGTTCTGGGGTCAGCGTCGAGGCCACGGGACCGACTGTATCGCTAGGCCGCAGGAGGCAGCAGCGTGAACGGGACGATGTGCCAACGTCCGTCGTCAACGCGGCAGTGGGCGAACACCTGCCCGTAGTCGTCGAACTCCAACTCGCCGCGCACGAGGCGATACGTGAACTTGCCAGGCTCGACGGTGAACGGACTCACGTTCCTCGCCACCTGCTCGTCGCTCTCGTGGAGCCCCTTTCGGAAGACGACCTCGAACACACCCGATCCCGGCTCGCCGTCTGGGCAGAAGATCAGACCGATGAGGTGCGGAGTAACGGTGACCGGCACCGGTGACGGCGCAGCCATCGAGAACATCACGCCGGTGAGGTCGACGCGTGTGGAAGGTCCTGGCGCCTGGCGCAACTCGAAGTTCTCGGTGAACACTGCCGACACGATGTGCATGCCGAAGAATGTAGGTCAGCCGCGGGCGTCGGTCAGGTGCCGACCTACTGGTCGGTAGGCAGACCGCCGGTACCCTGGGCACGTCATGCCGACGTCTACCACGCCCGTGACCGCCGAGACGTCGCCTCGTCGAACGCCGGTGGTCGCAAGCCCTTCCCCTGCGCGTTCCACTCGCCAGCAGATCCTCGCCGCCGCCGTGGTGCTGTTCGCAGCGAACGGCTACGAGGGCACGTCGCTCAACGACATCGCCGCCGAGGTCGGCATCCGCCGCTCCAGCCTGCTGCACCACTTCCCGTCCAAGCAGATCTTGTACGGCGAGGTGTTCGAGCAGCTCGTGTCGGACTGGTTCGCACGCTTGGGCGA
>JACDHN010000046.1 GCA_013821025.1 Acidimicrobiia bacterium
AGCCGCCGGCGATCCGGGGCACCGGCTACTGCGTCGACGCGCTCGAGGCGGCGCTGTGGGCGGTGGCCGGGGCCGCAGACTTCCGGGAGGCGGTGCTGCTGGCAGCCAACCTCGGCGACGACGCCGACACCACGGCGGCCATCGCCGGCCAGCTCGCCGGCGCCCGGTGGGGCGCATCGGGGATCTCGCAGCGTTGGCGCCAGCGGCTCACGGCCTCGGACCGGATCGAGTCACTGGCGAGGGGGTTGTTCCTGGCCGGCGGGGGCGAGGCGGCCGGGCCCGGTTGGGCGCACGACGAGTTCGTCCACGCCTGGTGGGTGGAAACCGGGGCGCCTGCTCGCCGGCGAGTAGGCTGGCGACCCGGACGCAGCGCATGCCCGCCAGAAGGTCGATCTCCTCGTCGACGCCGGGGGGCGCACCTTCGTCGAACTGACGACGACGGCGGACCGCTTGGAACCGTACGACCGCCTCGTGCGCGAGGTCGCTGACGGGCGCCGGCTTGACCTATGCCACATCAGCCTCCCGGTCAGCGATGCGGTGCACGCCGATCTTCGGCACCTCGTCGTCGACGAGTACCAGGACGTGAACCCGGCGCAGGAGAGACTGATCCGGCTATTGACAGGCTCCGACGTGGAGCTGTGTGTGGTGGGAGACGACGACCAGGCGATCTGCCAGTGGCGCGGCTCGGACGTCGGCAACATCGTCGGCTTCGCGACCAGGTACCCGAACGTCGCCACGTCGCCGGTGAAGTAGCAGTGGCGGACGAAGAAGCTCTCACCGTCGTACTCTGTGTCGATCATCCACAGCGCCACCTGGTCGGTACCGCTGGAGCGGACCTCGCCGGTGGTCGGGTCGTACACGTCGACGCCGAGCAGTTTGACGGTGACCGTCGCCCTCGGTCTTGACGACGATGTCGGGCTCGCCGAAGACCGTGAACAGGTTGCCGGCGCCGGTCTTCTTCAGTTCCTCGCCCATCAGCACTGCTCGGCCACGAACGCCGACGTTCCCGACCCACACGTC
Organism: Acidimicrobiia bacterium; assembly: GCA_013821025.1. Taxonomy (GTDB): domain Bacteria; phylum Actinomycetota; class Acidimicrobiia; order Acidimicrobiales; family Ilumatobacteraceae; genus JACDHN01. The sequence goes on from JACDHN010000046.1 coordinate 1,021, forward strand.
GGATCGAGAACGAGGTCGCCGGGATCGGTGGCCATGAGTAGGCATCGCTGAATGATCTTGCTGTTCGTCTGTACGACGTACATCTTGTCGGTTCCAGCTCCTCCACCCGTGTCCGTCCAAACGTCTGCAATTGGAACCAGCGGAAAGTCATTCGAGAACCTCTTGAACCGAATCACGGAGGTTGCGACGTGAACTCTTTCGGATTGAATCAGCCGGTGCATTTCCTGTTCGGTCACCTTCCAGTGGTTGCCCGCCTGAGGTACGAACCGCTTGCCGTCCACGAGAACCTCGTAGGAGCCGCTGACCCGAACACCCTGCGACTGAAGATCGCCGGACGAGAAGTGTGCTGCATCGTCCGTAGCCAGCTTCGCTTGGAAAGCAGGTCGGGTCCTCAGAGCATCAGCGTCACGGGCGAACCACAATAGATAGCTTCCGGCACGGTCGAGATGCTCGTCCTGACGGCCGGTGGTCGTCCTGAAGTAGATCTGAGCGACGAAGTTCTCCGCACCGAAGAGCCGATCACGAAGTGCTGCTCCGGTGGGTCGTACGGTGAGTTGAGGCACCCACCTCCCATTCGTTCAAGACGGCGCTGGCACTGATCGGTACGGTCGACCGCATGACTGAGCTGCCAGCGTCGTTTGACCTCAGCGAGACGCCTGTGCATGTCGGCGGGAGATCGGCCATCACTCCGCTGACCGGGTTCTCCTGGTCGAACGAGTACTTGGATGCTTACGAGCGGCGGTTCGAATCGGACGGCGCCGATGGCCGGCTGGTGATGTTCGGGACCATGGACGCCTCGATCGACGTCTGGGAACGCCATCCCGCGGGTGACGAGCTCGTGCTGGCAGTGGACGGCCGGGTGACGATGATCCAGGAGATCGGCGGCGAGCACCATCCGATCGTCCTCGGCCCGCGCCAGGCGGCGATCAACCCGCCAGGCGTCTGGCACACGTTCGATGTCGACCCGTCGGATGGTCCCGTCACGTTCATGACGATCACGGCCGGCATCGGCACCGAGCACCGAAGCCGCTGAGCGTCCGCAAGACGCCGCTCTAGGGAGTGACCGGCGTCAGCACGTGGATGGCCGGTGCCTCGGCAAGATGCTCGCCGGCGGCGGCGAACGCCGCAGCGATGTGGTCCGATTGCATGTGGGCGTCCATGGCCGCCTGGTCCTCGAACCGCTCGATCGTGACGAACGTGCCCGGCGCGGACGCCGACTCGAACAGCTCGTAGCTCCTGCACCCTGCCTCCGTGCGGGTCGCGGTCACGAGCTCCGTGAGCGCCTCACGGACCTCGCTCTCGGAGCCTGAAGTCGCCGTGATCACGGCGACGACGTTCAGATCGCTCATCGGTGTTCTCCCTCTCGTCGTGTCGCCCGACAGTAGGCGCCTGGCCGCCGGACCGAGCACAGCTAGCGTTCGGCCGTGCACGACGACCGGCGACTCGTGGAGCAGCGGATCCGCCGCCAGGTGGTCGAACGGTTGACGCCACTCGTGTACCCCGAGTCCGAAGTGCTCCAGGTAGCGGCCGGGCCGACACTCGGCGACCTGGCCCCGATCGCCGTCGGCGACAAGTGGGGTCCGCCGTGGACGACGACGTGGTTCGAGCTCACCGGCAAGCTCCCCGACGCCTGGCGGGGACGGCGGGTAGAGGCGATCATCGACCTCGGCTTCGAGGTCGACGCTCCTGGGTTCCAGTGCGAGGGGCTCGTCATCGACGCCAATGGTCGGGCCGTGCAGGGCGTGCATCCCCGCCGCCAGGCCGTCCGACTCGACTCCAGCGGCAGCCACGTGCGCATCGTCGTCGAGGCGGCGTCCAACCCGGCGTTCCCGCAGTTCCGGTCGTCGCCGATGGGCTCGCCTGACACCGCGCCCGACTTCCCGCTCTATCGCCTCCGGCGCGCCGACGCCGTGCTCGTCGACGAGACCGCTGAGTCACTGCTGTACGACTTCGACGTGCTCGACGCAACAATGCGCGTGCTCGACGAGCGCGATCCCCGCAGAGCACAGCTGCTCGACGCACTCGTCCGAGCCCTCGACCGGTTGCCCGACCTGGCAGCGGCCACAGCGGTGCTGGCGCCCGTGCTGGCCATGGGGGCTCGAGCAAGCGCCCACCACATCGTCGCCTGCGGCCACGCACACATCGACACGGCCTGGCTGTGGCCGATCCGCGAGACGATGCGCAAGTGCCGTCGCACGTTCGCCTCTGCCGTGGCGCTGATGGACGAGCACGCCGACTACCGCTTCGCCTGTTCGCAGGCTCAGCAGTACGCCTGGATCGAGCAGCAGGATCCCGACCTGTTCGAGCGCATCACCGTCAAGGTGCGCTCCGGTCAGTGGCTGCCTGTCGGCGGCATGTGGGTCGAGGCCGACATGAACCTGCCGTCGGGGGAGAGCCTCGTACGCCAGCTCGTCCAAGGTCAGCGCTACTTCGAGAGTCGCTTCGGCATGCGCTGCAAGGAGGCGTGGATACCCGACGTGTTCGGCTACCCGACCGGACTGCCCCAACTGTTCCGAGCCGCCGGCATCGACCGCTTCGTGACCCAGAAGCTGTCATGGAACAAGACGAACCGCTTCCCGCATCACACGTTCTGGTGGGAGGGGCTCGACGGCTCGCGAGTGCTGACCCACTTCCCGCCCGTTGACACGTACAACGCTGAGATCACAGCGGAGCAGCTCGACTTCGCCGCCCGCAACTTCTCCGACCATCGCTGGAGCAGGTGGTCGCTGATGCCGTTCGGCTACGGCGACGGCGGCGGCGGCCCGACGCGAGAGATGATCGAGCGCGCCCGGCGCCTCGCAGATCTCGACGGCATGCCGGCGCTCCGGATCGGCAGCCCCTCGGAGTTCTTCGATCATGTGGAGGCGGAGATCCGGGCAGGCGCCCAGACGCCGGTATGGCGTGGCGAGCTCTACTTCGAGATGCACAGGGGCACGCTCACCAGCCAGCTCGGCACGAAGCTCGGCAACCGCCGCTGCGAACGGCTGCTCGTGGAGACTGAGCTCTGGTCGGCTGCCCTCGGCCGGCACGCCGGCATCGACGAGCTGTGGCGACAGGTGCTGACCCAGCAGTTCCATGACATCCTTCCCGGGTCGTCTATCGCCTGGGTCCACGCCGACGCCGAAGCCGTGTTCCAGAGCGTGGCCACCGATGTCGAAGCCCGTATCAGCGGGCTGTTGGGCGAGCTGGCGGCACCGCTCGGCGGCGGGGCGGCTGTGGCCAACCCGTCGTCTCGAGCACGCCACGAGGTGATCGAGACAGGGGCCGAGATCGCCGGCGACGGCCCGCGCCAGGATCTGGATGACGGCCGGACGGCGGCCGTGGTCGATGTCGCTGCGTTCGCCGTCGCCCCGCTGCGAGCCGTCGACACGCGGGACCGGGTGGTCGTCACCGACCGCTCGATGTCCAACCATCAGCTCTCGATCCGCTGGGACCCCGACGGCTCCATCACCTCGATCATCGACCCGGCTCGCGGGCGCGAGCTGATACCGGCTGGCGCGTTGGCGGCGGTGCTGGAGCTGGCTCCCGACCATCCTGTCGAATACGACGCCTGGGATCTCGAGTCGTGGACGCGCAAGGGCGCTGTCACGTTGCACGACGCGGAGCGCGTCGAGGTGGTGGAGTCCGGCCCGCTCGTCGGGCGCGTGCGCGTGCGCAGGACGTTCGGCGCGTCCACGGCCGACGTCACCTACACGTTGCGGACTGGGAGCCCACGCCTCGACATCGACATCGATCTCGACTGGAACCACGACGAGCACCTGCTGTCGATGGCGTTCCCGATCGACGTGCGCACGGACACGGCGATCTGCGACGTCCAGTTCGGCGTCGTCGAGCGCCCGACGCACTCGTCCACGTCGTGGGACGCCGCCAAGTTCGAGGTCTGCGCCCACCGCTTCGTAGCCCTCGCCGAGCCTCATTTCGGTGTCGCCGTGCTCAACGACGGCCGCTACGGACACGCCGTGTTCGACGGAGCCATCCGGGTGAGCCTGGCGCGAGCCCCGAAGTACCCCGACCCCGGCGCCGACCACGGTCGCCACCGCGTCACGCTCTCGGTGATGCCCTACGGAGGCGATCTGGCCGACGTGCTGAGCGAGGCCGACCTGCTCAACCGCCCACTGCGCATCGTGGACGCCGCCGAAGCCAGCGAAGCCGAGCATGAGTGCGACGGTTATGTGACCGTCAGCCTGCCGCCGGTGGAGCTGCTCGGTGCCGGTATCGACGTGGACGCCGTGAAGCTCGCCGACGACGGATCGGGCGACCTGATCGTGCGCTTCCACGAGGCGTGCGGCGATCGGGTGCCTGTCACCGTGCGCACCCCGCGTCGCATAACCGGCGCCTCCCGCTGCAACGTCCTGGAGGAGCCGAGCCACGGGTACGAAGTGTCGGATGGCATCGTCGCCCTCGTGCTGGCGCCGTTCGAGTTGATCACCCTTCGCATCGCCCAGGTAACGGCCTGATCGATGACGATGTTCCGCCACGGCGTGGCGTCCGGCGAACCATGCCCGACGTCGGTCTCGCTGTGGACCAGGGTCTCGTCCGCCGAGCCAGAGGTGCCGCTGCGGTGGGTGATGGAGCGCGAAGGTGCCGATGGTCGTCCACACAGCGAAGGGGGACGATCGGGTCCGGCCGTCGCCTCGTTCCTCGACGATCACACCGTCACCGTCGTCGCCAACGATCTGAGCCCAGGCACCTGGTACCGCTACTGGTTCGAAGGGCCCGGCGGCACCCGCTCGCCCACGGCCCACACCCGCACGCTGCCCGCCGACGGGGGACCGGTCCGGATCGGCTTCACGTGCTGCGCCCGCTACGGGCTCGGCCACTTCACCGCCTACCGGATGCTGGCCGAAGAGCGCTGTGATCTCATCGTGCACCTCGGCGACTACATCTACGAGGACGCCGACTCGTGGGTGACCGAGCGACTACCCGACCCGCCTTACGAAGCGCAGACGCTCGGCGACTACCGCCGCCGCTACTCCCAGCACCGTCGTGACACCGACCTGCAGGCCTTGCACCATGCGGCGCCGATGATCCCCGTGTGGGACGACCACGATGTCGCCGACGGAGCTCCCCGAGAATCGGACATCGCAGCGCGGCAACGTTACCGCGACGGCCAGCAAGCGTGGCGGGAGTGGCTGCCGATCAACTCGCGCCGCAGCGCGGACGACGGCATCGACCGCGTGATCTCGATCGCCGGAGTTGTCGATCTCGTCGTGTTCGACGCTCGCTTCAGCGGTCGTCAGCCCCACGACCGTTCGGGTCCCCGCCTCGAGCCTCACCAACGCCGCCAGATCCTCGCCGATTCGCAGTGGGACCTGCTCGAGGCCACGCTGCGGTCGAGCACGACGCCGTGGCGGATCCTCGCCAACCAGGTGCAGATCGGCCCGATGCGCCTGGGCTACCTGCCGAGCATCAGGCGTCTGGGCATGCGCCCCGTGGTGAACCCCGATCAATGGGACGGTTACGCGCATGAGCGGCGACGCCTCTACGAGCTGCTCGCCGCCACGGGTCCGTCGCTGCTCGTCAGCGGTGATCTGCACTCCACGTGGTACCGCACGCTGCGCCACGAGGGTCGGCGACTGGCCCAGGAGTTGACGGTCACGTCGGTGTCGGGCGAGACGTATGCCGAGGCGTTCCGCATGCGCACCCACGTGTCGCCCCGGTTGCTGGAACGCCTCATCCGGAGCTTCAACGAGGGCATCCGCTTCATGGATCTGTACCGCCACGGGTACGCCGTCGTGGACGTCAGCACCGAGCACCTCGACGCCACGGTAGTTCTGCTGGACAGCGTCGCCGATCGCTCCAGCGGTGCCGAACGGGTGGCGCTTGCCCGCCTCGTTCGACGAGTTGCGCCGCTTCGGTCATCGGGTACGGTGCGATCATGAGCATCACAAAGGACGACATGCAGACGACGTGGTCAACAACGGATCCGGGCCGGCTCTCCTCCGATGAGGGGGACGGCGGTGCCGACGGTGGAGCGGACGGTGGCTCCGACAGTGACGGCGACGGTGGCCCCGCCGACGGTGGCGACGGTGGCATCGACGGCGGTGCCGACGGTGGCGGCGAGGGCACTCCCGACGAAGCTCCCCAGCCCGGCGTCTGATCCGCAAGCATCCTGCCGAGCGGCGATGAGATGAGCCGCTCGACCGACTGGTCGGTCAGGCGCGTCCACCATCCTGGTGTGGCGTGCCTGGCCGACCTCGTTGGCGACCCGGACTCGTTCATCGCCGACGATTTCTCCCGCCGGGTGTGCTGCTACCCCGGCATCGTCGATCCGACGTTCCTCGCCGACCCAGAGCGCCTGTGGGGTGACGTCCTCACCGGCGGCACGAGGACGCCGGCGTTGCGCATCGTGCGACAGGGCGACACGCTGCCTCGCCAGCGGTACACCCGCTCGGCGGGCATCGGCACCGAGACCGTCGACGACCTGATCCAGCCGAACCGGGTGCTGGAGCTGTTCGACGAGGGAGCCAGCCTCGTGCTGCAGGGTCTGCAGTTCACGGATCCGGCGCTCGGCCGCCTTTCCAACAACCTCGCCCTGGACCTGGACCACCCAGTGCAGGTGAACGCGTACCTCAGCCCGGCCGCCTCGCGCGGCCTCGACGTGCACTTCGACTACCACGACGTGCTCATCGTCCAGCTCGCCGGCACGAAGCGCTGGCGCGTGTGGCAGCGACTGGAACGCACCCGTTGGCCGGTACGCGGCGCCCCCGGGCTCGCCGCTCCCACCCTGGAGGAGCTGGGTCAGGAGCTGGGCGACCCCGTGCTGGACCGCACGCTGCAGCCCGGCGATTGCGTCCACATCCCTCGCGGGTGCCCGCACGCACCCGAGACGGTCGACGACGAGTCGGCGCATCTCACCATCGGCATCATGGCGCTCACCCGTCAGCGGTTGATCGAGCGGGCACTCTCCAGCACGCTCGGCGCCGCCGAGACGGCAGCGCTCGTACCGTCTGGCTCGTTGAGCTCATCCGCCGGTGGGGGCGACGTGCTGAAGCTCACCGCCACGGAGGCTGCCGAGGCGCTCGACGCCCTGGAAGATGCGCTGTCGGGCGACTCGCTGCGCCGTCTCCTCGCCGAGGCGGTTTGGCACCGGCAACCGGCCACCCGACTCCGACCGCGGCGGCCGCCGCCGCTCACGGACGACACCACGCTCGCCGTCATGCCCGGCCCGTTGTTGTGGGCAGAGCGCACAGACACCGCTGTCACCATGGGCCTCGGTGACCGTCGAATGCGGCTTCCCGTGGAGGCGTGGTCCGTCGTTCGCGCCGTGCTCGACGACCAGCGCGCCACGTTCCGCATCGCAGACCTGGCCGCCGAGTTGTCCACCTCGATCGACGCCGATTCCTTGCGCACGGTGATCTCGAAACTCGCCTGCGAGGGCGTGGTGGCGGGTGGATAGGTTCGAGTGCTCGGTCGCCAGCCGAGCCCGCGATGAGCAACAGTTCGCCACGGCCTCACCCGTTCGCCGCTGGCTGACCATCGAGGTCCGAGGTGCGTGGGGCCGGGATTGTGTGCGCGACACCGATCTCTCCGAGCATGTGACACCGCAGTGGCGCCAGGACCTGCAGGCACACGGCGTCCGCATCCTCGCCGTGCGCCGCAACCTCGACCGCGATGCCGACGGTGCCATCCGCCTGCTCTACGCCAGCTCCGGGCGGCCCGGCGAGGTGCACGCCGCCGCCTGGTCCACCGACGTCGAGCACCTGTCCGACGTGATGGGGGCGACCAGCCGCATGCCCACCGGCGACGGCGATGCGCCTCCCGGCTGGCAGCCAGAGACGCGACCAATCGCCCTCATCTGCACGAACGGCCGCCATGACAGCTGCTGTGCCACGTTCGGCCGCCCACTGATGCGAGCGCTGCGCGAGACACCGTGGATCGACCAGGTCTGGGAGTGCTCGCATGTCGGCGGCGATCGGTTCGCCGCCAACGTGGTGATGCTCCCAGAGGGCCTGTACTACGGACGCGTCGATCCCGACGCCATCGAGCCCTTACTCCGGCTGCACGGCGAGCGACGCCTGCTGCTCGACAACTATCGCGGCCGCTCCACGTTCTCGTTCGGCGAGCAGGCCGCCGAATACTTCGTGCGCCGAGAACACGGCATCGACGGCATCGATGCCGTGACCGACGTGGCGCTCGACGCCGAGCTGGGTGCCTTCGTCGTGGACGTGGCCGATGACAGTGCTGCTCCACAGCGCTTCGCGGTCTCGCTGCGCCGCACCATGGCGCCGAGCCCGACGCCGCTCACGTGCAAGGGACTCGACGGCCTCAGCTACCCGACGTACCGGCTGCTCGAGCTGCGCTCCGTGGATGCACCATGAAAGGAGATCTCGACGCCGTGGTCGTCGGCGCCGGGCCCAACGGCCTGGCCGCCGCCATCACCATGGCCCGCGCCGGTCGGTCGGTGCTCGTGCTGGAGGCAGCCACCTCGCCGGGTGGCGGCGCCCGCTCGGCCGAGCTCACCCTTCCCGGGTTCGTGCATGACGTCTGCTCGGCCATCCATCCCCTGGCCGCCGTGTCGCCGTTCTTCGCTTCGGTCCCGCTGGCGCGCCACGGACTCGAGCTGCTGCCCTTCGAGATCCCGCTGGCCCACCCGATCGACGGTGGCCGGGCCGGCCTGTTGTACCAGTCGCTCGACGACACAGCGGCCGGATTGGGCGTCGACGGGCGGGCCTGGCGGCAGGTGATCGGATGGACAGCGCAGCGCTGGGACCGGGTGGCCCCCGCCGTGCTCGGTCCCGTGCTGCGACCTCCTCGCCATCCGGTCACCCTGGCCGGCTTCGGTCTGCGGGCGGCACCCCCGGCCACGTGGGTGGCCCGGCGATTCTCGACCGACGAGGGGGCGGGGCTGTTTGCCGGGTGCGCAGCCCACTCCTTCATGCCGCTCACCCGACCGCTGTCGACCTCGTTCGGGATGATGCTGGCCGCCTCGGGGCACCGCGCCAACTGGCCGGCGGCGCGGGGCGGCACAGGGGCGATCACTCGAGCCCTGGTCGACCTGCTGGTCGAGCTCGGGGGCGAGGTGCTCACGTCGTCGCCGGTCCGTTCGATGGCTGACATCCCGCGGTCGCGGGCCGTGTTGTTCGATGTCACGCCGCGCCAGCTCCTCGCCGTGGCCGGCGACGAACTGTCGGGAAACTATCGACGCCGCCTCGAGCGCTTCCGGTACGGACCGGGCGTGTTCAAGGTCGACTACGCCCTGCGGGAGCCTGTGCCGTGGACGAACGACGGCTGCCGGAGGGCGGGGACGGTGCATCTGGGCGGCTCGGTGGCCGAAGTGGCTGCCGCCGAGCACGAGGTTGCCAGGGGCCGCCATTCACAACGGCCGTTCGTGCTGGTGGGCCAGCAGAGCCTCGTCGACCCCAGCCGGGCACCGGCGGGGCGGCACACCTTGTGGACCTACTGTCACGTGCCGAACGGATCCGACGTCGACATGACCGAAGCGATCGAGGGCCAGATCGAGCGTTTCGCTCCTGGCTTCCGCGACATCGTGCTGGCGCGTCACGTCGCGGGTGCCGGATGGTACGAGGCTCACAACGCCAACAACGTCGGAGGCGACATCAACGGCGGCTCCTTCAACGGGCTCCAGCTGTTGTTCCGGCCTACGGTGAGCCTGCACCCGTACCGCACGTCCAACCCGCGGCTGTTCTTGTGCTCGTCGTCCACGCCCCCCGGCGGCGGTGTGCACGGCATGTGCGGGTTCCATGCCGCGGAGTCGGCGCTGGCCACCGTCCTACGCTGACGCCATCTACGGCAACATCGCGGCCTGATCAGACCAGGACCGCAGACAAGTCCCCTGCCAGGACGCTGGCGCCGCCGGCCGTGATCTGAGGCACGAGGCCCTTCGTCTGGGGGAGCAGTTGCTCTGCGTAGAAGCGGGCGGTGTGCAGCTTCATGTCGCAGAACGACGCGTCGCCACCCTCCGACTTCCACTCACGGGCGGCCAG
>JACDHN010000047.1 GCA_013821025.1 Acidimicrobiia bacterium
TGACGCGCCTTCGCGATCTCGGCAACACGGTGATCGTCGTCGAGCACGACGAGGAGACCATCCGCGCAAGCGACTGGATGGTCGACATCGGGCCTGGCGCCGGCGAGCATGGTGGCGCCGTCGTGTACAGCGGACCCGTCGAGGGCATCACCAAGGTGAAGGACTCGATCACCGGCCAGTACCTGTCGGGACGCAAGAGCATTCCCGTGCCGACGGAGCGCCGACCGCCCGGCGACGAGCGTCTCGTGATCCGCGGGGCCCGCGAGCACAACTTGCAGGATCTCGACGTGGAGCTCCCACTCGGCTGCCTCATCACCATCACCGGTGTGTCGGGATCTGGCAAGTCGACGCTGATCCGCGACATCCTGTTGCCCGTTCTGATGCAGCGCATCTACAAATCGAAGGGTGCTGCCGGCAAGCACCGGCGCATCACCGGGATCGAGTACCTCGACAAGGTGATCGACATGGATCAGTCACCGATCGGGCGCACGCCGCGGTCCAACCCGGCTACCTACACCGGCGTGTTCGATCACGTCCGCAAACTGTTCGCAGCCACGTCAGAGGCCAAGGTGCGCGGTTACATGCCGGGCCGGTTCTCGTTCAACGTCAAGGGTGGGCGCTGCGACGCCTGCGCCGGCGACGGCACGATCAAGATCGAGATGCACTTTCTGCCCGATGTGTACGTGCCGTGCGAGGTGTGCAAGGGCGCCCGATACAACCGCGACACGCTCGACATCGAGTTCAAGGGCAAGAACATCGCCGATGTGCTCGACATGCCGGTGTCGGAGGGTGTCGAGTTCTTCGCCAACCAGCCGGCGATCTCGCGCTACATGCGCACCCTCACCGACGTCGGGCTGGGGTATGTGCGGCTCGGGCAGCCGGCGCCGACGCTGTCTGGCGGCGAGGCGCAGCGCGTCAAGCTGGCCACGGAATTGGCCAAGCGATCAACCGGTCACACCATCTACCTGCTCGACGAGCCGACCACGGGCCTCCATTTCGACGACGTACGACGGCTGCTGACGGTGCTGTCACGGCTGGTCGATCAAGGCAACACGGTGCTCGTGATCGAGCACAACCTCGACGTCATCAAGACGGCCGACTGGATCATCGATCTCGGTCCAGAGGGCGGCGGTGGCGGGGGCACGGTCGTCGCCACCGGCACCCCAGAAGACCTGGCCGACGTGGAGAGCAGCCATACCGGCCACTTCCTGCGCGCCGTGCTCTGACGCGAACACTGAGGTTCTCAGCGGCGGTCGCGGAGGCGTTTCGAGAGCTCGTTGAGGCGTCGTTTCTCGGCGCCGCTGAGGCCGTCGATCCCGGTGGCGTTGATCTTGTCGAGCAGGGCGTCCAACTCCGCCTCGTCGCCTGCGTCGGCGTCGGGAGGTGGCGTCGGGAGCGAGCCGCCGAGTCGGCGGTCGGACCAAGGCCCCTTCACCACGTCACCCGATGCCGACGAGCGGCGCGAACGGCCCGACGGGCGGTCGCCCCTGACCTGGCTGGCACCCCTGGTGCTCCAGCCGCTGCGCAGTTTCTTCATCCCAGAACCGGGGATCGGTAGCCTGGGGATCCACGACACGTTGTCGAGCAACCCGAACGAGCGTGCCGTCAGTGCCGCCACGGCGAGCGTGACGAACAGGAAGATCAGGCCCTCGGAGTTGCGGTCGCCGACGAGCTGCAGCACCTCGATGCCGAAGAACACGGCGCCAAGCACCCATGCCGGGATCCCGAAGAAGAATCGGATGTAGGGGTACTCGGCGATGAACACCAGGAACACGCCGAACTCGACAGGTCGGATGCCGAACGCCGGAACGTCGACGACCGTGGCGACGATCCCTGGGATCACGGTGAGGAGGCCGAGGAACCACACGAAGCGGCTGCGGCCCATCAAACCCTCGATCTGGGTGCCGAAGTACCAGAAGACGGCGAGCGTGATGACGGTCCAGATGTCGACGTCGTTGGCGAATGGCCACGTGACGATCCGCCACACCTGGCCGCTGCGCACGTCGTCGGGAATCAGCACTAGGCGCAGCCAGGCCTCGCGGCTGATGGCCCGCAGCAACATCGACATGACGCTCAGCGCTACGACCAACACCGGTGTCGTGACGTCGAGCTCTCCGACCCGGAACCACGGCCGGACGCCGTACCGATCCGCTGGAGACGAGAAGGAGTACCGGCCCATCGGGGCTCACCGTATCGTGGACTGGAAATGATCAAGCGTCCCCCGGCCGGCACGATCCCCGACGAGCCTGGCTCGTACACGTTCAAGGACTCGCAGGGGCGCGTGATCTATGTCGGCAAGGCGTCGAGCCTGCGCCAGCGACTGTCGAACTACTTCGGCGACCCGCGCTGCATGCACCCGCGCACGGCACAGATGGTGGAGACCGCCGACTCGGTGGAGTGGACCATCGTGCGCAACGAGGTCGAGGCACTGATGCTCGAGCACTCGATGATCAAGGCCCACCAGCCGCGCTTCAACGTCAGGCTCCGCGACGACAAGAGCTACCCCTACCTGGCCGTGACGGTCGACGAGCAATGGCCACGTGCGCTCGTGATGCGCGGCCGCAAACGCAAGGGCACCCGCTACTTCGGCCCCTATGCCCACGCCTACGCCATCCGCGAGACACTCGATCTGCTACTGCGCAGCTTCCCGATCCGCACGTGCAGCCCGGCCAAGTTCCGCCAGCACGAGCTGCTCGGGCGTCCGTGCCTGCTGTACCACATCGAGAAGTGCACCGGTCCTTGCGTCGGGAACATCGAGGAGATGCCGTACCGCCAGCTCGTCAACGATCTGTGCCGGTTCCTCGACGGCGACACCGACGAGGTGGTGCGTCGGCTCGACACCGAGATGCACGGCGCCGCCGGCACGCTCGACTACGAGCGGGCCGCCCGCCTGCGGGACCGGCTGACGGCCGTGCGTAGGGCCATCGAGAGCCAGCAGATGGTCGTGGAGGGGCGAGAGGATCTCGACGTCATCGGCATCGCCGACGACGATCTCGAGGCTGCCGTGCAGGCGTTCTTCGTGCGCAAAGGGCGAGTCGTCGGACGCAAGGGCTTCGTGCTCGACAAGGTGGAGCCCCTGACGCCGCCGTTGCTCGTCGCTCGCATCCTGGAGTCGCTGTACGGCGAGGATCCACCCCAGGGCATCCCGCGCACCGTGCTGGTGCCCACCGAGCCCGACGATCTCGAGGTGCACGAAGCGTGGCTGGCCCAGCTCCGCGGCGCCAACGTGCGTGTCCGGGTGCCCCAGCGCGGGGCCAAGCGAAATCTGCTCGGCACGGTGACTCGCAACGCCGAGGAGTCGTTCAACCGGCATCGGCTGCGGCGTGCCAGCGACCACAACACGCGCAGCCGGGCACTGACCGAGCTGCAGCAGCACCTGGGGCTCGGGGAGGCGCCGCTGCGGATCGAGTGCTACGACATGGCGCACCTGCAGGGCACGGATTACGTCGGCTCGATGGTGGTCGTCGAGGACGGGCTGCCCAACAAGCGCGAGTACCGGCGGTTCAAGGTGCACGTGCCCGGCAACGACGACTATGCGGCCATGGCCGAGGTACTGACCCGCCGGCTGTCGGCTTACCTGATGTCACGAGACGAGACGGACCGGGCCGAACGTCCCGGCAAGTTCGCCTACCCGCCCCAACTGCTCGTGGTCGATGGCGGCAAGGGTCAGTTGGCCGTCGCCGAGCGTGTGGTGCGCGACCTTGGGCTCGCCGACGAGATCGCAGTCGCCGGCCTGGCCAAGCGATTCGAGCAGGTTTTCGTGCCCGGTCGGTCCGACCCGGTGGAGATCCCGCGAGGGAGCGAGGCGCTGTTCATGCTGCAGCGCATCCGCGACGAGGCCCACCGTTTCGCCAACGCGTTCCACCAGGAGCGCCGCTCCAAGCGCATGACGACCAGCTCGCTCGACGGCATCGCCGGCCTGGGGGAGAAGCGCCACAAGCGGCTGGTGAAGGAGCTGGGTGGTGTCAATGCTGTGAAGCAGGCGTCACTCGATGAGCTGAAAGCACTGTCGTTCCTCCCCGACCCCGTCGCCGAAGCCATCCACACCCGCTTCCACGAATGAGCCGGCCGCACTGGAACGACCTTGCGCGATGGTGGATCGACGAGTTCACCAACGGTGTCGACGCCGAGTACGAAGAGCAGATCCTGCCGCTCGCAGCGACGGAGCTCGCCGGGTGTGGACGCGTGCTCGACGTCGGGTGCGGCGAGGGCCAGGTGAGCCGTCTGGCCGCAGCGTGCGGTTCCACGGTGGTCGGCGTCGATCCCACGACTGAGCTTGTCCGCGTCGCCGTCGAGCGTGGGGGAGGCCCCACCTATGTACGCGCTGCAGCCGGCGCCCTGCCGTTCCGCGACGCCAGTTTCGACGCTGTCGTGATGTGCCTCGTGATCGAGCACATCGACGCTCTCGCAGACGTCGTCGGGGAGATCGCCAGGGTGCTGGTTCCCGGCGGTCGGTTCTGCTCGTTCCTGAACCATCCACTGTTCCAGACGCCCGGAAGCGGCTTCGTCGAGGACTACGTGCTCGACCCGCCAGAGCAGTACTGGCGCGTCGGCCGGTACCTGGAAGAGATCGACCACGTGGAGACCGTTCAGCCCGGCGTGCAGGTGCGCTTCGTGCACCGACCGTTGTCGGCGTACGTCAACGCCCTCGTGGAGGCCGCGCTCTTCCTGGAGTGGATGTTCGAGCCGGCGCCGCCGGCAGGCTTCCTGGCGAGAGCGCCGGAGTACGCAGCAACGGCGGCGATCCCGCGCCTGCTCTACCTGCGGGCGACGAAGCGATCCCAATTGCCAGCATCGCCATAGGTGCCGTCGGTAGGGTCGCGCGTAATGGCGGAGATCGTCCTGATCACGGGCCTCTCGGGGGCCGGCCGATCGGGTACAGCCAACGTGCTCGAGGACCTGGGCTGGAACGTCATCGACAACCTGCCGACGGCGCTGGTCGGCAAGATCGTCGAGCTGGCGGCCATTCCCGGTAGCGCCGTCGACCGTCTGGCTCTCGTTGCCGGCCGGCAGCACGGCGACATCCTGCCAAACGTCACCGCCATCCGAGCCGAGGGCCACGACCTTACGGTGCTTTTTCTCGACGCCAGCTCGTCCGAGTTGGTCAAGCGCTACGACGCCACGCGCCGTCGTCACCCGATGGCCGAAGACGCAGAGGGGCTGATCGAAGCGATCGAGCTCGAACGTGCGGTACTCGAGCCGGTGCGCGAGGCAGCCGATCTGGTGATCGACACGACCGGGCTCAACGTGCACGAGCTGCGCGAGCGAGTCACAGTGGCCTTCGACGCCGTCCAATCCGAGCAGATGCAGCTGGCCGTGGAGAGCTTCGGCTACAAGCACGGGCTGCCACTTGACGCCGACATCGTGATGGACGTGCGCTTCCTGCCGAACCCGCACTGGGTGGACGAACTGCGCCCGCTGACCGGACACGATCCAGTCGTGCGCGACTACGTGCTGAACCGCGACCAGACACGTGAGTTCCTGGAGCGGTTCTCACAACTCGTGCTCGTCCTGCTCCCCAGCTACCGCGCAGAGGGCCGCAACTACCTCACGGTCGCCGTCGGGTGCACGGGCGGCCGGCACCGGTCGGTGGCGATCGTGGCAGAGCTGGCCGACCGTCTGCGCACGAGCGGCATCACTGTCCGCGCCACCCACCGCGACGTCGCCCGCTGACGCTTCGACCTCACTGCGCTCTCTCGACTGCTCCTCGTCGCTGGCGCTTCCCTCGTCGCCTGACAACCAGCGCTTCACATCCCGGGGGCCAAAGCGGTCACGCCAACTTGCCGAGCGAGGGCGGTGAGCGAGACCAGCACTATGGTCAGCTTCATGACGGTTCGCGTGGGCATCAACGGGTTTGGTCGGATCGGTCGTAACTTCTTCCGAGCGGCCCGCCAACGAGGTGACGACATCGATCTCGTCGCCGTCAACGATCTCGGTGACCTACGCACGATGGCCCACCTGCTCAAGTACGACTCCGTGCTCGGCAACCTGGGCGATCAGGTGCGGGCCACGAGCACGAGCCTCGAGGTCGGTGACAACACGCTCGAGGTGCTACAGGTGCGCGATCCGTCCGAGTTGCCGTGGGGTGAGCTCGGCGTTGATGTGGTCGTCGAGTCGACGGGCTTCTTCACGTCGCGCGAGCAGGCGGCGGCACACCTCGATGCCGGTGCCCCGCTCGTGGTCGTGTCGGCACCCTCGAGCGGCGCCGACGGCACGTTCGTCTACGGCGTCAACCACACCACGTTCGACCCCCGGGCCCACAAGGTGGTGTCGAACGCCAGCTGTACGACGAACTGCTTCGTGCCGATGGTCAAGGTGCTCGACGACACGTTCGGTGTGAAGCAGGGCTTCATGACCACCGTGCACGCCTACACCGGCGATCAGCAGCTCGTGGACGGACCGCACAGCGACTTGCGCCGGGCCCGTGGCGCCGCCATCAACATCATCCCCACCAGCACCGGTGCTGCGCGGGCGACGAGCCTGGTCTTGGAGTCGATGAAGGGCAGGCTCGATGGCATGTCCCTTCGCGTTCCCGTTGCCACCGGCTCGCTCACCGACTTCAACGCCGTGTTGAACCGTCAGGCCACCGTCGACGAGATCAACGACGCCTTCCGCAAGGCGGCCCGGTCGGGCCCGCTCAAAGGCATCATCCGCTACACCGACGATCCGATCGTGTCGTCTGACATCATCACCGACGCCCACAGCTGCATCTTCGACGCCGGCCTCACCATGAGCCTCGGCGCGTTCGTGAAGGTGGCCGGCTGGTACGACAACGAGTGGGGCTACTCCAACCGACTCGTCGACTTCGTGCTGTACGCCGGCGGCAAGGCGCGTCGGGGCTCGGCCCGCAAGGCGCCGGCCAAGACGGCGACAAAGAGATCCGCAGCGAAGAAGTCGGCAGCGAAGAAGACGGCAGCGAAGAAGACAGCAGCGAAACGGTGAGTGACGGCGCCCCCAGCGCCGGCATCCCGACGCTGGAGGATCTCGCCGAGCGCGTCGAGCTCGATGGCGCACGTGTGCTCGTGCGCACCGACTTCAACGTGCCGCTCGAGAACGGCGAGATCACCGACGACTTCCGCATTCGCGCCGCCCTGCCGACGATCGAGTGGTTGACCGAGCGTGGCGCACACGTCGTGTGTGCCAGCCACCTCGGGAGGCCAAAGGGCCGCTGCGTCGACGAGTACTCCGTGGAGCCGGTACGCCGGCGGCTGGCCGAGCTGGCGCCGGGTGCCGACCTGTTGGAGAACCTGCGCTTCGACGCCGGCGAGGAGGGCAATGACGCCTCCTTCGTCGAGCGGCTGATCGATGGCATGGACGCCTACGTCAACGACGCCTTCGGAGCCTCCCACCGCGCCCATGCCTCGATCGTCGGTCCGCCGGCGCACCTGCCTTCGGCCATGGGTCGGCTGCTGGAACGGGAGGTGGAGGTGCTGCTCGGTCTGCGCCGCCGTCCACGACGCCCATTCGTCGCCGTGCTCGGCGGGGCGAAGGTCAGCGACAAGCTGGGTGTGATCGAGGCGCTGGCGGACGCCGTCGACGCACTCGTGGTGGGGGGTGGCATGTGCTTCACGTTCCTCGCCGCACGCGGCCACTCCGTCGGCGACTCGATCTGCGAACGCGACCAGATCGACGAGTGTCGTCGCCTGCTCGAAGGCTTGACAGCGATCCACCTGCCGACGGATCTCGTCGGGCTCGACGCGCACGGCGAACGGGCGACGTTCGGCGCCGACGTGCCCAATGGCGCCAAGGGCCTCGACGTCGGCCCTGGCACGGCCGCGGCATTCGCAGACGTCGTGCTCGACGCCGGCACCGTGTTCTGGAACGGCCCGATGGGGAAGTTCGAGGACGAGCGATTCGCCGCCGGAACCCGCACCGTCGCCCAGGCCGTGGCCGACACGAAGGCGTTTACTGTCGTCGGCGGCGGCGACTCCGCCGCTGCCCTCGCCCAGTTCGGTCTCGACGATGACGTCGATCACGTCTCGACGGGCGGCGGGGCGTCGCTCGAACTGCTCGAGCACGGCGACCTTCCGGGGCTCGCCGCCCTGCGGAAGGGAACCTCATGACGAGACGGCCGCTCATCTCCGGCAATTGGAAGATGAACCATCATCACTTCGACGCCATCGCCTTCGTGGAGAAGCTGCGGGTGCTGGTTCCCGACGACGTCTACAGAGGCGTCGACGTGTCGGTGCATCCTCCCTTCACCGATCTGCGGTCGGTGCAGACGTTGATCGACGCCGACAGTCTCAAGTTCTCGCTTGGCGCCCAACACTGCCACTGGGAGGACGCCGGGGCATTCACCGGTGAGGTGTCGCCGGTGTTCCTGGCGAAGTTGCGCGTCTCGTACGTGATCTGCGGCCACAGTGAGCGGCGCCAGCTGTTCGGCGAGACCGACGAGGACGTGACGAAGAAACTGGCCGCTGTCCGCCGCCACGGCATGACGCCGATCATGTGCGTCGGAGAGACGTTGGAAGAGCGCGAGCGCGACGAGACCGAGTCGAAGGTCGTCGGCCAGGTGCGGGCGGGGCTCACTGGGAGACCGGCCGACGAGGTGGCCTCGACGGTGATCGCCTACGAGCCGATCTGGGCCATTGGCACCGGCCGCACGGCCACGGCTGATGACGCCCAGACCGTGTGCGCCACCATCCGACGCCTCGTCGCCGACGAGTTCGGTACCGACGCAGCGGACGGTGTGCGCATCCAGTACGGCGGGTCGGTCAAACCGTCCAACATCACCGAGCTGATCGCTCAGCCCGACATCGACGGGGCGTTGGTCGGTGGGGCAAGCCTCGATCCCGACGAGTTCGCCAGGATCATCCATTTTTCGGTCGCGTGACGATCCAGTGACGCTCGGGGGCTGTTGCATGTCGTCAGCCGGCCTCTGATAACGTCGGGGAACCCTGTCGATCGGGGAGGACGATAGGAATCGATGAGCGGTCGAACGTCGCTGGCCTTTGTCCGGCGGGCGGTTCCCGTTGCCAACTACCTCCCTCCCGCCATCCACGAGGAGGACCTGAGTGATAACCAGACGCAAGAGCACCAAGCTCGTTGCGGTGCTCGCCGGAGTTTCGTTGGTCGCCGCCGCCTGCGGCGATGACGACGCGCCCGCAGATTCGAGCCCGGCCACGAGCGAAGACGGCACGACGCCGCCCGCAACGGGTGACACGACGCCGCCCGCCACGGGTGACACGACGCCGCCCGCGACAGGTGATTCAGCCCCACCGGCCACGGGTGACACGACGCCGCCCGCAACAGGTGATTCAGCCCCACCGGCCACGGGTGGCAGCTTCACCTACGGCTACGGCCAGGAGTTCAGCGACTTCAACAACAACACCATCGGTGGCAACTCTGTCAAGAACGGGATCGTGCTGAACGGTGTGCTCCCCGACACGTTCTACTTCTCTGGACCCGAGGGTGCGCTCGTCATGGACGAGAACCTGATGGAGTCCGTCGAGCTCACGAGCGAGGATCCCCAGGTCGTCGAATACGTGGTGAACCCGGAGGCCGCATGGTCCGACGGTGATCCCATCGACTGCGACGACTTCCAGCTCGCCTTCATGTCCAGCAACGGCAAGTACATTCGCCAGAAGGACGGCGCCCCGGTCACCGACCCCGAGTCGGGCCTGGAGCTACCGGTGTTCGACACCGCCGGCACCACCGGTTACGAGCAGATTGAGTCCCTCGAGTGCTCGGAGGATGGCAAGACCATCACCACCACTTACGCAACCCCGTACCCCGACTGGCAGGGTCTGTTCACCAACATGGTGCCGGCCCACATCCTCGAGCAGGAATCCGGCGTCGAGGACATCGGCGCACTGCTGGAGAGCGAGGACCAGGCGCAGCTCGAGGCAGCTGGCGAGTTCTGGAACACGGGCTGGGTGCTCGAACCAGGGCAGCTGAAGCCCGAGATCATGCCGTCCGGTGACGCCTTCAACATCGGCAGCTGGGAAGCCGGTCAGAGCCTCACGCTCGTTCCAAACGAGGCCTACTGGGGCCCACCGCCGCAGCTTGATGAGATCGTGATCCTGCTCCTGGCCGACACGGCTCAGGCCCAGGCGCTGGCCAACCAGGAGATCCAGGCCATGGACCCGCAGCCAAACGCCGACCTGCTGGCACAGCTGGAAGGTATCGAGAGTGCGACCGTCGAGACCGGCGAGGCGTTCACGTTCGAGCACTTCGACTTCAACTTCAACAACGACGCGCTGAAGAACCGCGACGTGCGCGAGGCGTTCGCCAAGTGTCTGCCTCGCCAGCAGATGGTCGACGAGCTGATCAAGCCGCTGAACCCCGAGGCTGAGGTACTGAACAACCGTTGGTTCGAAGGTTTCGAGCCCGGCTACGAGGACACTTCGGGTGGCGCCTACGACGAAGTCGACATCGAGGGCGCCACGGCGCTGCTCGAGGGCGCCGGCGTCGAATTGCCGCTGAAGCTGCGGATCGGTTGGTTGAACGACCCGGAGGCACCGAACCTGCGTCGGGCCAACGAGGTCGCCCTCGCCAAGCAGAGCTGCGATCAGGCAGGCTTCGAGATCGTCGATTCCGGTACGGCGACGTTCTTCGATGTGGAGCTGCCGGAAGGCAACTATGACATCGCCATGTTCGCCTGGGCCGGCAGCGCCCTGAAGACCGGTTCGTCCTCCACCTACCAGAAGGGTGGCGGCAACAACCTCGGTAACTACAACAACGAGGATGTCAACACCCTGATCAAGGAGCTCAACACCGAACTCGACCCGGCTCGCGTGGAAGAGCTCGCCAACGAGGTCGACACGATCCTGTGGGAAGACCTGGCGACCATCCCGGTGTTCACCTTCCCGAACCTGCTGGCGTACTCCGAGAACGCCGGCGGCCTGGTGGCAAACCCGGCCCAGAACGGGTTGACCTGGAACGCCGAGCAGTGGACCGTCAGCTGACGGTTCGCACCACGTAGTTACTATCATCAGTCGTGGTGTCCGGGCCGTCGGCC
>JACDHN010000263.1 GCA_013821025.1 Acidimicrobiia bacterium
GTGCGTGCCGGTCGTTGTGATGGTGATCCGCAAGGTCGTCGGTGACTGGCAACCATTGGGTGACGCTGCCTACTTTGCCGTCCGTTCGCGTGACGTGCTCACAGCTAACCATCCGCTGCTCGGCGCCTGGTCGTCGGGGAGCGCCCAGCTCGACGAGTCCGTCAACAATCTCGGGCCGCTGCAACTCGATCTGCTGGCACCGTTCACCCACCTGCTCGGACCCGAAGGTTTGGCCATCGGCATCGGCACGCTCAACGTGGCTGGCGTGATGGGAGTTTGGTTCGTGTGCCGGCGAATGATCGGTCCGGTCGGCGTCGTGGCCGTTATGGGTGTGACGGCGCTGTTGGAGTGGACCATGGGCAGCCGGGCACTGATCGAGGGGCGCCAGCAGTGGGCGTTGATGTTGCCGTTCTGGTGCCTGCTGTTCTTGGCGTGGGCAGTCAGCGCCGGACGGGCTTGGGCGCTGCCGTGGCTCGTGTTCGTTGTCAGCTTGATCGTCCAAACCCACCTGACGTTCGCCCTGCCGGCTGGGATGATCGCCGTCGTTGCCGTCGTCGGCTTCGCCCTGACCAGATGGACGACCGGCAATCCCGACCGCGATCCCGAGCCGCTGCTGCGGCCGATGATGGTCGCCGCCGCCGTCGGCGCGCTGTGCTGGGCCCAGCCGTTGTGGGATCAGTTCTGGGGCACGGGCAACTTGGGTCGGGCGGTCGGAGCCCGTGGCGATGCCGCCGGCGTCGGCGGCGCTCGTGGGGCCAGGGTGCTGACTGACATCCTCGGCCAGCCGCCCTACTGGCTGGCCGATTCGATCCCAAAGTTCGACCCCAGCGACCAACTCATGGACGAGTCGTCGGCATGGTTACGGCTGGCGATCCTCGGTGCCGTCACTCTGGGCGCCGCAGCGCTGGCCGTGCTCCGGCCGTCCACCCATGCCCGCACCACACTGGCGTTGTGGGGGCCGGTACTGCTCGCCATCGCCTGGTGGGCGGCGTCGACGATCCCGTTCACATCCTTCGGCCTGGCGCCCCAGAACTACCACTGGATCTGGCCGATCGGCGCCTTCGTCACGATCTCGATAACGTCATCACTTGCCGAGGCAGTGTCGACGCACGTGGCTGTTCCCCGCCACGTGGTGGTGAGCGTCGTCGCCGCCGGCACGGTGCTGGCGATGGTGCCGAACATGCCAACGATGGTACGGGAACGCGGAACGAGCGCTGAGGAGGACGCAATGGTCGGCGTGGCCGGTGAACTGCGCAGCGAACTAGCCGACTCGCTGGCGCAGCTCGGCCTCGACGAACCCGTCGTGTTCGACCGCAGCCAGGAGCGCACGTTCAGCCGTTACGCCTACGTGGTGATGGCCGAGCTGCAGCGCCAGGGCGTGGCGTTCGGCTTCGACCGTGAGATCGACGGCGAGCGCTTCGGCGACCGCCGCCGTCTCGACGCTGAGCAGGCGTCGGGGATGCGGAGGCTGTACCTCGTGACGGGCCGCAACCTCGATCGCGTGAGCGACGAACTGTTGGAGCTGGCGACCGCATCCGCCGTGACTCCTGCCGACGATGCCCGTCGCATCGAGCTCGACCGCCGGCTCGTCGGGGCGCTGGCCGACGGCCAGCTCGTCGTCGACGTGAGGCCCGCTCGCTATGTGTTCGGTGAGCGCGTCGACCCCGTTGTGGCCGTCTTGAACGGAGAGCGACCGGGACGTGATCGGATCTACGACGTGGCGCGAATGATGAGCGGGCTGCGGGACTACGACCTGCTCAGCGGACCCCAGGAGCTGTTGGACGCCAGCGACGAATGGGTCGTACTACACCGCGCCAACGAGCTGGACCGCGTTGGGATCTTTCTCGACGCGTGACTTACGACCCGAGCTCGTCCGCTAGTCGCCAGCGTCGAGCACGTACCGGCCGTCGGGCGACCGGATCCACGGCGAGGCGGCGACGATGGCGTGGAGGGGGACCGGCCCGTAGACATGTGGAAACCGTTCGTCGCCGCCGTCCAGGTTCTCGTCGAGGACGGCCACGTTGAGCTGCGTCGGGTCGATCTCCAGCAGCATGAGATCGGGCAAGTCGGCGTAGAAATTGTTGGCCACCTGCTCCACCTGGTGGTGGTACGAGCAGTGGATGAAACCTTCGTCGTCGAGTGATCGTTCCCGGGTGCTGACGGTGTATGAGCCGGCGATCCTGGCACGCTCCCACTCCTCTGGGATCGCCGCATGGTAGAGGTTGCCCGGCATGCCGGGGAGGTTACGCGCCCGGCGCGATCGAGTTGGCGCCGTCCTCCTTCAGCTGCACGGTGACGTCGGCATCGTCGGCGACAGCCCCTGGAGCGATGACCTCCTCATACCTGCGATCGCCCGCCAGGTGCATCTCGAAGAATGACACCGTGTACGTGTTGGTGATGTCGTGGGCGCGGTCGATCTCGATCAGTTCCGGGACGCAGCCCTCTTCGGCGTACGCGTCGACGGCGTCGATGATCAACTGCGGCACGTCCTCCAGCGCCGGGAGTCCCTCCTGATACCAGCAGACGTCGGTGAACGACTGATGGCCACCGGCGGCGATCTCAACACGGTAGAACGGCGACGTCTCCGTCAGCTTCCACGGCCTGGTGACGTTGGGTCGGACAGGTGTGGTGACGTCGTCGGTTCCGACGACGATCATCGTCGGCACGTCGACGGCGCCGAGCTGCGCATTCGAGAACGGCTGCGTTGCCGGTGCCATGGCGACGATGGCATCCACTCGGGGATCGGGAGGAGACCGCCGCTCGTCGGCAGCAAACCCGGTGATCGTGGCGAAGGCCGTGAAACCACCGAAGGAGTGTCCCGCAACCCCGATTCGCTCTGGATCGATCGCTCCAGAGAGGGGATCGGCGGCGTCGTCGCTCTTCGCCAGCAACTGGTCAATCACGAAGGTGACGTCGAGCGGCCGGTCGATGGCGGACTGTTCGAACGGCACGCCGCCACCAGCGAGCACATCGACGGCCGTGTTTCCTGCGTGGTCGGGTGCCGCCACGACGAACCCGTGGCTGGCCAGCGTCTCGGTGAAGAACGACGCCACGTACCGCAGCCCGCCACTGCCGTGCGAGTACACGACCAGCGGGAAGGCGTCGTCGGCGGCGATGGGCACGTCGGCGAGCGCCACGTCGGACGCGAACTCGATGCCGGGTGCGAACGTGTAGCGCGAAGGTTCGCCGGTGACACCGGGTTCGGTGGGATACCAGATGTCGATCGTGAGCGGTCGCTCCCTGGCCGGATCGGTGAGCTGGATCGTGGAGCGTCCGACCCCGAAGGGTCCGAGCTCGTCGGGGGCGTCGATCGGTAGCGCCGTGGTCGAGGTCGCCTCGGCGGTGGTAGCCGGAACGCTGTCGCTCGCGGCGGTCGGGATGCTGTCGCTCGTGGCGGTCGGGGTGCTGTCGCTGGCGGCGGTCCGGGTGCTGTCGCTCGTGGCGGTCGGCGGTTCGCCAGAACTGGGGGACGCATCCTGGTCCGAGCAAGCTGCGATCGGGCACAGTAGGAATGTCGCCAGCAGCACGTCGCGCCATCGGTTGCTCATCGTGGATCCCCAGCCGTTCGGCTCCTGCGGAACGTAACGTAGCCCAGCGTCAGTGCCGACCGGCGTGGCGGTCAGTCCGTCGAGGCCCAGTTCGAGCTGACGGCGACGGCACGGTCGGCACCGGTCAGCGCCAGCCGGTCACGTAGCCGGCCGGGTGCGCACACCAGCCGCAGATCGCCACCGTGCTCACGAGCCCTGCCGGCCAGACCGAGCAGGATCCCGAGGCCGGCATCGTCCACCGCCATGACCTCGTCGAGGTCGATCACCACGGTCCCACCGGGGCGTTCGGACACGACGCGCAACAGATGGTCGCGCAGCGCAGCCACCGTCGACAGGTCGACAACACCGGCCAGCGTCACGATCACGCAGTCATCGAGCAACTCGTCGGAGCACTTCAGGGACATCCCGGCGAACGCTACCGACGTTTGCGTCATCGATTCCGTCGTGCACCCCAAGAAGTCGGATGACCGAAACGAGCGGGCGGGTTCACGGCGCCGGGGGTTCGAGGACCATTGACGATCGTGCCGACAGTTCCACGTCCGGCAGGGCACCGCCGATGATGGCGATGTCGGTGGTGCTGGTATAGCTGACACGCACCGTCACCATGGTGGCATCGACGTCCACTTCGATGTCGAGCGGGCGCAGTGTCGTCACTCGCTCGGCGGCGAGGCGCGCTGCGGTTCCCGGGTTGGCCGAGACGGCCGCCGCACGCGCACCCTCGCGCGCCGCCAGCTCCATGGCCATGCGATCGCGGGTGACGACGGCAACCTGGACGAGCGCCAGCAGGACCATCACGACGATGGGCAGGGCGAGCGCCAGTTCGACGGCCGCCTGGCCGGCGTCTCGCTGGCGCTCGCTCACACCTTGTCTCCCGTGGGGGCTGCGCCCCCACACCCCATCCC
>JACDHN010000264.1 GCA_013821025.1 Acidimicrobiia bacterium
CATCGGTGAGCAACTCGAGGTTGCCGGCGCCCTGCCGTCGGAAGCGCCGTCGAAGCTGGCCAGGGTGTTGGCGCACAGACTCGGCGACCCCGCAAGCGAGCGTTCGTCGAATGGCGGCGACGATGACCTCACAGCCGGCGAGTTGGTGCGTCGCCACCTGGCCGAACAGATGGCGACGTTGAGGGCTCTCGATCCGCTGGTACGGCGTGACTTTCCCGACGCCGTGCACAAGATGCGGGTGACGGTGCGACGACTCCGCAGCGCCCTCGCTACGTACCGCCGGTTGCTCGACAAGCCGGTCACCGAGCCAGTCCGTGGCGAGCTGAAATGGCTCGGCACGATGCTCGGTGAGGTCCGTGACGCCGAGGTGATCCACGCCCGGTTGCGGGACATGATCGATGCTCAACGCCCCTCGTTGATCGTCGGGCCAGTGCGCCGCCGTCTTGATCGCACGATCGGCGGCGAGCACCGCGAGGCGCATCGACGATGCGTCAGCGCCATGCGCGGCGACCGGTACTTCTCGCTGCTCGACCGCTTGGACGAGATCGCCGCCGGGCTTGCTCTCGGCGGCAAGCGGGTCGACAGGCCGGCCGTCGCCGCCGTTCCGAAGGAGATCAGCCGCTCGTTCGACCGGTTGCGCAACTACGTCGAGGCGGCGGAAGCTCTCCGCGCCGCCGGTCAGGACGACCCGCTCGATGACGTGCTGCACGAGGTGCGCAAGGCGGCCAAACGGGTGCGCTACGGCGCAGAGTCGGCGGAGCCGGTCGCTGGAAAGGACGCCGAGACGACGGTCGAGGCGATGAAGGAGCTGCAGGAGGTGCTCGGTGACCACCAGGACACCGTCGTCACGGGCACCGTGCTCCGCCGACTCGCC
Organism: Acidimicrobiia bacterium; assembly: GCA_013821025.1. Taxonomy (GTDB): domain Bacteria; phylum Actinomycetota; class Acidimicrobiia; order Acidimicrobiales; family Ilumatobacteraceae; genus JACDHN01. The sequence continues at coordinate 875 of JACDHN010000264.1, forward strand.
GTCGCAGCGCACGCAGCCGGCGAGGACGCGTTCACCTGGGGGCGACTGCACGCCCTCGAAGAAGCGCGTCACGACCACTCCGGCGAGCGCTATCACTCGATCATCGACGACATCGCCACCACCCCCTCCTGGCTGCGGTGACCACTCGGCTTCGGAGATCAAGAAATTCAGCTGCACGGATGGCCGAACTTCCTTAGGATCATCGCCAAGTGAGGCAGTACCGGGCAGCCAGGGGCGGCGAGCCGGTCGGGACCGGCCACAGGAATTGGTCGTGATGACGCGGGAAGCACGCAGCGACAGCATCTTCGCTCGGCGCGCCACGACGTTCATCGGTCGCGACAGCGCGCTCGAGGAGATCGGCACGCTGCTCACCGAACGGCCTCTGATCACGCTGACCGGAACTGGTGGCTGCGGCAAAACCCGTCTGGCGATCGAGGTGGCCAGGGCCGTCGAGCAGGACTACGCCGACGGCGGCGTCTTCGTGGACCTCGCTCCCGTCGAATCGGCAACACTCGTGCCGCACGCCTTCGCATCGGCAGCGGGCGTCCGCGAGGAAGGCGCAGCGCCGGTCGGCGACCTGCTGTTGACGGTCCTGGCTACCAGGCAGCTGCTCCTCGTCGTCGACAACTGCGAGCGCGTGCTCGACGCCTGCGCCGAGCTGATCGACAGCATCCTGAGCCGCTGCGCCGGCGTCACCGTCCTGGCGACGAGCCGAGAACCGCTCGGCGTCGAGGGTGAGACCACATGGCGCGTCCCCTCGCTCACGCTCCCGTCGGCCAACACCGGCGACTCGTTCGCCGCCCTGCAGCGGTGCGGCGCTGGGATGCTGCTGCTCGACCGAGCCCGCCTCGCCCGGCCGGACATGGTGTGGTCCGACGCCGACAACGAGGCGGCCGTCACGATCTGCCGGCGACTCGACGGGATCCCTCTGGCTCTCGAGCTGGCGGCAAGCCGGCTGCGGGTGTTCTCCCCAGCCGACGTGGCCGCAGGGATGGATGACCGGTTCCGCCTGCTGAACGCTGGTCCTCGCACGGCGCCGCCGCGCCAGCGCACGCTCGAGGCGTCGATCAAGTGGAGCTACGACCTGCTCGACATCACGGCACAGCGCGTGCTGCGTCGCCTGAGTGTGTTCGCCGGGTGGTTCGCGCTCGATGACGCCCGCGCCGTGTGCGGATGCGCCAACGTCGACGCCGATGATGTTTGGCCGGAGCTGGCCGACCTCGTCGACCGTTCACTCGTGCAGGCGGACTCCGGCGGGTTCCGGTTGCTCGAGACGGTCCGCGAGTACTGCGGGCTCCGACTGCGAGAGGCCGGGGAGGAGCGCCAAGTTCGCGACTGCCATCTCGAGCACTTCATCGCCGTCGCCCACGAGTTCGACCTGGTTTCGGAGACGGCAGAGCTCACCAAGGCGAGTGGCGCAATCGCCCTCGAGCTCGACGATCTCCGTAACGCCATGCGGTGGTCACAGGAATCGGGTCGGCCGACCGATGGTCTCCACCTCGCCGCCGCGCTGCGGTTGTTCTGGACGACGGAGTCTCGCAACCAGGAGGGGCGTTGGTGGATCGAGAAGTTCCTCGCTGCCGATCTGGGCAACGATCCTCTCGCTCGCGCCCATGCCCTGCTGGCGAGCGCTCAGCTGGCGCTGTTCGCCATCGACCCCCGGCAGCAGGCTGAGCGGGCCACCGAGGCGCTGGCGATCAGCAGGGAGCACGGAGATCAGACAATGGAGGCGAGGGCGTTGGTGCTCGTCGGCTGGGCCAAGTTGTTCATCGACCCGGTCGAGGCCCGCGCTTTGCTGGTTAAGGGCCGCGACCTCGGCGCCATCGTCAACGACGAGATCCGCGTCGAGTTCGCCTCCTTCGGGTGCGGCACCGCCGCCCTGCTGTGCGGTGACCTGACGGCCGCCGCCGCCGACCTGGAGCTCGGCCTCACCCTCGCCAAGAAGCGCACGACGTTCGGTTTGACGTACGGGCTCGGGGCGCTCGGCTACGTACGCCTGCAGCAAGGTCTTGTCGCCGAGGCCTTCGAACTGCTCGACGAGGCGACGTCGTGGGAGGGTCGCGACACCGGATTCAACGTCGCACTCGCCAGCCAGTGGTACTCGCTGGCCCAGCTGCACCGAGGTGACTACGAGGAGGGGATGCGACGCATCGAAAACGTCGTCAGCAGGTCACGGGCGCTCGGGCAGCCGACGTTCCTCGCCCTGCTCGACGCCTGCTGGCACCACCGGGCTGCCGGCGACCACTGCGCAGTCGTGGCGGCGCTCGAGGAGTCGATGCCGGTGCTGCAGTTCGTGGGACTCAAACGCTACGAGGTCCAGGCGTTACGGCTCCTCGGCGATGCCGCCGCAGCCCGGGGTGACAACGTCGAGGCCGCTCTGCACTGGCGCCGAGCCGCGGAGCTGGCGGACTCACAACCGAACCCGCTCTCCAAGACGTTGGCGCTCATCGGACTCGCCGGCGCCCACGACATCGACGAGGCGAGGGCGCGCAACATGCTGCGCGACGCGGCGAGGAGCGCCATCGGTGCCGGCTACCGCATCGGCACCGTCGACGCGCTGGAGGCGCTCGCCGTCCGACATTTCAACAGCACGTGCAGCAACGGCCACCGCGACGCGCACGTCGGTGATGCCGCTCGGGCATTGGGCGCGATCGACGCCGAACGGGTCCGACTCGGGTACGTGCGCTTCCCGTGCGACCGTCGCCCGTACGACGCCGCCGTATCGGCGCTGAAGGCAAGGCTGGGGAACGAGTTCGAGCGGACATACGCCGAAGGCACCCGGCTCACGATCGATGTCGGCGTCGCCGCCCTGTTGCGCGGTGACCGCCGGCCAGCGCGACCACCGTCGGGATGGGAAAGCCTCACGCCGGCCGAACTGCGCGTCGCCCAACTCGTGTCGGAAGGTCTGACCAACCCCCAGGTCGGTGAACGTCTCTTCCTATCCCGGCGAACCGTGCAATCGCACCTATCCCACGTGTTCGCCAAGCTCGAGATCGCCGGGCGCACAGAGTTGGCGGCGCTCGTCAGCCGTCGTCGAGACATGGCCGGCTGACGTCGAGCGCACACTGGGGCCCCCGAGGACCCCCAAGAAAGTACGGCCATCTGGCCGATGCTGGGCGCCGTGGTCGTCCGTATGTTGCGCGCCATGGCGACGCGCGTCGACGAGCTCGATGACGGGATCTTCCGCATCTGCTCGTCCGTACCGGGCGGGGCCACGGTCAATCAGTTCCTCATCGACGCAGACGAACCACTGCTGTTCCACGCCGGGACGCGCCGGTTGTTCGATGACGTGGCCGCCGCCGTCGCTGCTGTGATGCCGCTCGAAAGGCTGCGCTGGCTGTCGTTCAGTCACATCGAGGCCGACGAGATGGGAGCCATGAACCGGTGGCTGGACGCCGTGCCGGGACTACAGGTGATCCACAGCCCGGAAGCCTGCGCGATGTCGCTCGACGATCTGGCCGATCGAGCACCACGGCGGTTGGCGCCGGGAGACACGCTGGAGCTCGGGGGACGCAATGTGCGGATGATCGCCACGCCAAACCTGCCCCACAACGGCGAGGCGACCATGATG
>JACDHN010000265.1 GCA_013821025.1 Acidimicrobiia bacterium
AAGATCACGTCGGTACCCTCGATCAGCAGTAGCACGGCGAACAATGGCGTGGCCAAGCGGACGCCGTCCTTGATCGTGAACAGCTTCTGGCCGTCCAGCTCATCGCTGGTCTTGACGAAGCGCTGGATCACACGCAGGAACTTCGAGTTCTCGGGATCGACATGGGCCGAGTCGGTGAACACCAGCCGTGCCGCCGTGAACAGCAGCAAGCCACCGAAGACGTACAGCACCCATGAGAACGCTTCGATCAACCCGAGCCCGGCAAAGATGAAGATGGCGCGCATCACGAGGGCGCCGAAGATGCCCCAGAACAGCACGCGGTGCTGGTACTTCGACGGCACCTTGAAGTAGCTCAGGATCAACGCCCACACGAACACGTTGTCGATGCTGAGGCTCTTCTCGATCAGGTAGCCCGACATGTACTCGCCGGTGGCGGCACCGCCGAACCACCAGAGGATGACGAGTGAGAAGGCGACGCCGATCGAGATCCACACCGTGGACTCGATCGCCGCTTCGTGGGTCTTGACCGCATGAGCCCTGCGGTGGAACACCAGGATGTCGACCAGCAGCAAGGCAAGGATGAAACCGAGCAGCACGCCCCATTGCCAGATGTGCACGTCGAGTTCGACGAGGTTGGGGTTGCCGCCTTCTGCGGCGACGAATGGCATCGGGGAGGGCTCCGGGAGTTCTTTGGGGTGTCGGTTCAGTATTGCTCGGATCAGGCGATTTGAAACATCGCACCGGGACTGGCGGCGTTCGGCGTCATCGAGATCACTTGGTGGCGTGCGAGTCGCCGCGAGCGCCGATGATCGCCTGCGCGGCGGCGAGTCGAGCGATCGGGACGCGGAACGGCGAGCAGCTCACGTAGTCGAGCCCGGCGTCATAGAACAGGGCGATGCTCTCCGGGTCGCCGCCGTGCTCGCCACACACGCCGAGCTTCAAGGATTTCTTCACCTTGCGCCCGCGCTCGGCGCCGATGTACACGAGCTCGCCGACGCCCGACTGGTCGATGGTCTCGAACGGGTTGCGCTTCAACAGCCCCTGCGCGAGGTAAGCCGGCATCATCCGCGACTCGACATCGTCGCGGCTGAACCCGAACGCCATCTGCGTCAGATCGTTGGTTCCGAAGCTGAAGAAGTCGGCTTCCTCGGCGATTTCGTCGGCCCGCAACGCTGCCCGCGGCGTCTCGATCATCGTGCCGATGGCGATCTCGGGCTTGTTGCGCATGCCCTTGAGCGCCGCGTCGACCTCGGTCTGGACCCAGCTCCTGGCGAGCGCCAGTTCCTCGCGGGTGACGGTCAGCGGGATCATGATCTCGACGATCGGGTGCTTGCCGCGCTTGCGCAGTGCCGCCGCGGCGTCGAGCAGTGCACGTGCCTGCATCGCATAGAGGCCGGGCTTCACCACGGCGAGGCGGACGCCGCGGGTGCCGATCATCGGGTTGTGCTCTGACCAGCTCTCGGCGGCGGCCAACATGGCCCGATCGGTGTCGCCGAGGCCCACGGTGGCCTCCTTCAGACGCAGTTCCTCTACAGAGGGCAAGAACTCGTGCAGTGGCGGGTCGAGCAGCCTGACCGTGACAGGCAGCCCGTCCATGGCCTCGAGCACAGCCTCGAAGTCCTGCTGCTGGACGCCGCGAAGGCGCTCCAGCGCCGCCGTCTCCTCATCGGGAGTGTTGGCCAGGATCATCTCACGCACGACGGGCAAGCGGTCAGGGGCCAGAAACATGTGCTCGGTGCGGCACAGACCGATGCCCTCGGCGCCCTTGCTGCGGGCGACGGAGGCGTCTTCGCCGGTGTCGGCGTTGGCCCGCACACCGAGCTTGCCCTTGCGCACGGTGTCGGCCCATCCGAGGATCACGTCGAACTCAGCCGGCGGCTCGGCGGCCATCGTCTCGAGCGCTCCGAGCATGACAGCACCCGAGGTGCCGTCGATCGAGATCTGGTCACCTTCGGCCACGATGAGGCCGCCGGCGGTGAACTGCTTGCCCTTGATGACGACGGCGTCTGCGCCGACGACAGCAGGCGTGCCCCAGCCCCTCGCCACCACCGCGGCGTGGCTGACGAGCCCGCCTCGCGACGTGAGGATGCCCTTCGACGCCATCATCCCGTGGACATCGTCGGGGCTGGTCTCGCTGCGGACGAGGATCACGTCTTCGCCGCGCTCTGCTGCCGCCTGAGCGTCGTTGGCCGTGAAGTACACGTGTCCGACGGCCGCCCCTGGCGAGGCCGCCAGCCCCGTGGCGATCGGCGATCCCTGAGCCGAGAAGCGGGGGTGCAACACCGAGTCAATGTTGTCGGCGGTGACGCGCAGCAGGGCCTCGTTCCGTGTGATCTTCCACCGCTGCTTGCCGCGGCCGGTGCCCTTCGTCATGTCGACCGCCATCTTCAGAGCGGCGGCGCCGGTGCGCTTGCCCACGCGGGTCTGCAGCATCCACAACTTGCCCTGTTCGATGGTGAACTCGGTGTCGCACATGTCCCGGTAGTGGCGCTCCAGCCGGGTGAAGATGTCGACCAGCTCGGCGTGGATGTCGGGGAACCGGGCTTCCAGGTCGTCGAGATCCTGGGTGTTGCGGATACCCGCCACGACGTCCTCGCCCTGGGCGTTGACCAGGAAGTCGCCGTACGGCACGTTCTCGCCGGTGGCGGCGTTGCGGGTGAAACCGACACCCGTGCCCGAGTTGTCGTCACGGTTGCCGAACACCATGGCCTGCACGTTCACGGCCGTTCCGAGGTCGTGGCTGATGCGCTCGCGGACGCGGTAGGCGATGGCTCTGGCACCGTTCCACGACGAGAACACCGACTCGACGGCGCCGCGCAGCTGCTTCATCGGTTGCTGGGGGAACGCTTTGCGCGTCTGGTCCTTGACCACCTGCTTGTAGTCGTCGCACAGCGTCTTCAGCGCCGCCGCCGGCAGCTCGGCGTCGGTGAGCACGCCGCCGTCGTGCTTGGCTTGCTCCAACGCCTTGTCGAACACTTCGGCGTCGAGGCCCAGCACGATGCGCCCGTACATGGAGATGAACCGGCGGTAGGAGTCGTAGGCGAAGCGCTCATCGCTCGTGGCCCTTGCCAGCCCCTTCACGCTGCGGTCGTTGAGCCCGAGGTTGAGCACCGTGTCCATCATCCCCGGCATCGAGAACTTGGCGCCCGAGCGGACGCTGACGAGCAGCGGGTCGGTGGGATCACCGAGTTGACGGCCCATTGCCTTCTCCAGGCGGCCGACCGCCTTGTCGATCTCGGCGTCGAGCCCGTCCGGCCAACCCGACATGAGGTACTCGCGGCACGTGGCGGTGGTGATCGTGAAGCCGGCAGGCACTGGCAGTTCCAGCACGCTCGTCATCTCGGCGAGGTTCGCACCCTTGCCACCGAGGAGGTCTTTCATCTCCATCGGCGGACGACGGTGGCGGTGGTCGAAGGAATAGACGTACGGCACGGGCGACATCCTACGGAGCCGCTCGCGAACACTGCCCCGGCAGGCACCCGCCGCGCCCCTAGCATGTGGTTCCACATGGGCCAACCGATGCAGGCGACCGGATCCCGGGGCACGACGAGCATCTTCGGGTTCCCGTTGCACCTACGTCCGGGATTCTTCTTGTTCATGGCGCTGATCGTGCTGATCAATGGCAACGAGTTCGGCGTCTGGCTGGCCGGTGCCGTCGCCGTCGTCACGCTCGTACACGAACTGGGCCACGCCCTCGTCGCCCGCGCCGCCGGGGCCAAGGCCGAGATCTCGCTCGACTTCCTCGCCGGTTACGCCTCGTACGTACCGAGCCGACCGATCAGCCGACCGACGCGAGCGGCGATCGCCTTCGCCGGCCCGGCGATCCACATCGCTTTCAGCACAGCCGTGCTGCTGGCCATGGGCGCCAACCCCCTCGACACGTCCACCATCAACGACTCCCCCGCTCGATTCGCCGTGTTCTGGGCAGGACCCGTGATCGGATTGTTCAACCTGCTACCGATCCTGCCGCTCGACGGTGGCAACATCGTCGAAACCGGCCTGAACTGGTTCCTTCCCGAGAGCTCCAAGCGGGTCATGCTGTACGCCAGCATCGCCATCACCGTGGGAGGCACGGCATGGCTGATGCTCGACCAAGACCGGCGCTCGTTGATCATCTTCGCCGGGGTCATCCTGCTGATGCAGCTGCAGATGCTGTACGCCAACCAGGACGTCGACGACATGGCGTGGATGTCAGCCAGCGACCAGCTCCGCAAAGGCGACGCCGCCGCTGCCCGCCGGACCCTCGAGAAAGCTGTGGCGTCGCCGGCGCCGATGGTGCCGCCACCCGACGAGATGGACCTGAACCACTTGGCGGCCTTGATCGCAAACCTCGGCCCACGCCTACCCGTCGGCAACCCCAACAACGAGTACCTGCTGGCCGAGCGGCTGCTGGCGATCGGCCAGTACGAGCGGGCGGCCTTCTACGCCGCCGACACGT
>JACDHN010000266.1 GCA_013821025.1 Acidimicrobiia bacterium
GGATACGACCGGGCTCGTCGCCTTCGGTGGCGCTGGGCCCGTGGCTGAAGGCCTCGCCGCATGGATGCTCGGGCTCATCCCGCTGATCGCCATCACCCGCTGGATCGGCTCGCCCCACGAAGGCCGTGACGTCGAGGTGGACGAGGAACAGCCGTGAGCGAGCGCAGCGAGGGAGCGGCCACCGGCGACGATCCGCAGGAGAACCAGCGTGCCTATCGTGCAGCGGTGGTGGCGTTCGCCGCCGCCATCGTCGGTGGTGTCGTTGCTGCCATCGCCTATAGCACGGACGACACCGATGTGTGGCTCGGCGTCGGGCTGGCAGTGGCGCTCGGCGGCATCGGATTCGGCCTCGTGAGCTGGGCCAAGTACCTCGACTTCGACGAACACGTGGTGCAGCAGCGCGAGCCGCTGACGATGACCGAGACAGAGCGTGACGCGCTGCACGAGGAGTTGACGACGCTCCCCGCCAACTCCACCACAACCTTCCGCCGGCGACGGCTGCTCACGCGACTGCTCGGCGGATCGCTCTTCAGCCTGGTCGTCGGATTCGTCGGACCGCTCGGCTCGCTCGGCCCAAAGCCGCGTGGAGAGCGCAACCGTACCGGGTGGTCGAATGGCGTGCGCTTGGTGACCTCTGAGGGTCAGCCCATCGAGCGGGCGACCGGAGGGTTCGATCAGCTCGTCACCGTGTTCCCGGAGGGCCAGATCGGCCGCGACGACTCGCAGGTCGTGCTGTTGCGGGTGTCGCCGGAGTTGCTCACCGAGCGAACGGTCGAGGCAGGCTCGATCGACGGCTGGGTGGCGTACTCGAAGATCTGCACCCACGCCGGCTGCTCAGTGGGTCTGTTCGGGATCGATACGCGGCCGCCCGACGTGCTGCGCCAGCTGGTGTGCCCGTGCCACCAATCCGTGTTCGACCCGGTTGACGGGGCGCGCCCGGTGACGGGACCAGCCACGCGCTCGCTGCCCCAGCTCCCACTGCGTGTCGACGCCGACGGCTACCTCGCGGCCGCCGACGACTTCGACCGCCCCGTCGGTCCCCCGACCTGGGACGAGGGCTGAGCGCCGATGTCCGCTCCCCAATCGAGGTCTGCGAGGGGACTTCTCGAGCGTTACGTTGACTCGGTGGCCGGCCGCTTGGGCGCCGGGTCGGGCCTGCGAAGTGCGCTGCGCAAGGTGTTCCCCAACCACTTCTCGTTCCTGTGGGGCGAGGTGGCGCTCTACAGCTTCGTCGTCCTGATCGCCACCGGGATCTACCTGACCCTGTTCTTCGAGGGCACCCAGTCGGAGGTCACCTACTCGGGCTCGTACGAGCCGTTGCGAGGCGAGGAGATGTCGGCCGCGTTCGCGTCGGTGATGCGCATCTCGTTCGACGTCAAGGGCGGACTGCTCATCCGCCAGATGCACCACTGGGCCGCTCTGATCTTCGTCGGCGCCATCGCCGTGCACATGGCACGGGTGTTCTTCACCGGCGCCTTCCGCAAGCCACGCGAGATGAACTGGGTCGTTGGTGTGCTGCTGCTGGTGCTGGCGCTGGCCGCCGGATTGACGGGGTACTCACTCCCAGACGACCTGCTCTCGGGCACCGGTCTGCGAATCATCCACGCTGTCATCCTCGCCCTGCCGTTCGTCGGTGAGCGGTTGACCTATCTGCTGTTCGGTGGCGAGTGGCCGGGGACCGACATCATCGGTCGCCTCTACCCGGTTCACATCCTGCTGATCCCGGCGCTCATCGTCGCCCTGCTGGGGGTGCACCTCGGGCTGGTGTGGCGTCAAAAGCACACCCAGTTCCGAGGTGCAGGGCGCACCGAGACCAACGTGGTGGGTGAATCGGTGTGGCCGTCGTTCGCGATGAAGTCGGTCGGCCTGCAGTTCATGGTGGCCGCTGTCATCACGGCGATGGGGGCGCTGTTCGACGTGAACGCGGTGTGGCTCTATGGCCCATACGACACCGGTGCCGCCACTTCGTTCTCGCAGCCCGATTGGTACATCGGGTTCCTGGAGGGTTCGCTGCGACTGTTCCCGCCGTGGGAGACACGGATCGGCGGGTTCGTGATCGGACAGGTGGTGTACTCGGGTGTGGTGATCCCGAGCCTGATCTTCGGCATCCTGTTCGCCGCTCCGTGGATCGATCGCCGCCTCACCGGCGACCATGACGAGCACCACCTGCTCGACCGTCCGCGGGATGCAGCAGGGCGCAGCGCCACAGGCGTCGCCGCGCTCACCGTCGTGACCGTGCTGTTCCTCGGTGGATCCCAGGATGTGATCGCCGGCACGCTCGGCATGTCGCTCGGCCTCGTGACCAGGTTGCTCCAGATCCTGCTGCTGGTCGCGCCGCCGATCGCCTGGTATGTGACGGCGCGCATGTGCAGGGTTCTGGCGGAGCGCCCTGGCCCCGAGCGCACCGAACGTTCGGAACCGATCTACCGGGACAGCGGCGGCGGCTACCACTCTGGTCCGCTCGTCGAGAAGGAGCCGCCGCAGGACCACGAGCAGGTCCCGGCAGAGGCGACGGGACGGTCGACGTGATCGTCGCCACGCCCCCTCCGCTGACCGACCAGGCGGACGACATCGAACGGGTGTGGAACGTGTTCGTGCTCATCGCCCTGGTGGTCGGCGTATTCGTGGTCGGGCTGATCTGCTATGCCATCGTGCGGTTCCGGAGTCGGGGCGACTCGCTCCCCAAGCAGGTGCACTACAACATCCCGGTCGAGGTTGCCTATACGGCGATCCCGCTGCTCGTCGTCATCGGCCTGTTTGCCATCACCTTCACCTCGGTGCGTGCGATCGACAGCGGCGACGACGATCCCGACCTCGTCGTCGACGTCGTCGCGTTCCAATGGCAGTGGCAGTTCGGCTATCCGGAGTCCGGCGCGACGGTCGTCGGGACCGCCTCCGGCTACCCAGAACTGGTGCTCCCTGCCGGCGCCTCGGTCGAGTTCAGCCTGACGTCTGCCGACGTCATTCACTCGTTCTGGATCCCTGGCTTCCGATTCAAGCGCGACATCTTTCCTGGTGAGACGACGACGTTCCAGGTGGACGTCGGCGAACACACCGGCTCATACCCGGCGAGCGGTGTGTGCGCAGAGTTCTGCGGACTCGATCATCACAAGATGCACTTCTCGGTGCGAATCGTCGCCGCGGCTGAGTTCGAGCGGTGGCTCGCGGATCGTGCGGACGCCGGTTCTGTTGCAGGTAGCGACGGATGACCGCCGTCGACGATCGCGCAGAGAGCGACCTGCACCTGGTACGACCAGACGAGTTCATCGAACCGGCGTCCGATGGCAGCCATCGCGGCCTGCCGCGGACGCTCGTCGGCTGGTTGACCACCACTGATCACAAAGCGCTCGGGATCGCCTACGCCGTCACCTCGCTGGCGTTCCTGGTGATCGGCGGGGCGCTGGCGGGGATCATCCGCGCCGAGTTGGCGCAACCCGGGCTGCAGTTCGTAGACGAGTCGACCTACAACAGCGTGTTCACCATCCATGGCAGCGTGATGGTCTACCTGTTCGCCGTCCCGTTCGGCTTCGCCCTGGCCAACTATCTCGTCCCGCTCCAGATCGGGGCGCCCGACATGGCGTTTCCCCGGCTCAACGCCCTGTCGTACTGGCTGTACCTGTTCGGCGGTTCGGTGATGCTGCTCGGCTTCGTCACCGACGGCGGAGCGGCAGCATTCGGCTGGTTCGCCTACCCGCCGCTGTCCGGCGCCGCTGGATCGCCCGGCCTCGGCGCCGACCTGTGGATCGTGTCGATCCTCCTCACGGGCACGTCGGGCACGCTGACGGCGGTCAACGTCATCGCCACCGTGACGATGATGCGGGCGCCCGGCATGACCCTTTTCAGGATGCCGATCCTCACCTGGAACCTGCTGCTGACCAGCTTCATGGTGCTGCTCGCCTTCCCGGTGCTCACCGGGGCGCTGATGATGCTCGAGGCCGACCGGCGGTTCGGCACCCATTTCTTCGATCCGAACTCCGGGGGCGAGCCGGTGCTCTGGCAGCACCTGTTCTGGTTCTTCGGTCACCCGGAGGTGTACATCGTCGCCCTGCCGTTCTTCGGGGTGGTGACCGAGATCTTCCCGGTGTTCTCCCGCCGACCGATCTTCGGCTACAAGGGCCTCATCCTCGCCACGCTCGCCATCTCAGCACTGTCCACGTCGGTGTGGGCGCACCACATGTTCGTCACCGGCAAGGTGGTGCTGCCGTTCTTCGCCGCCACCTCGTTCCTGATCGCCGTGCCGACCGGCGTCAAGGTGTTCAACTGGATCGGCACGATGTGGGGCGGCTCGCTGCGCTTCGATCCGCCGATGCTATTTGCCATTGGCTTCCTGGTCACGTTCGTCGGCGGCGGGTTGACGGGGGTGATGCTGGCGTCGCCGACGCTCGACTTCCACCTGTCGGACACCTACTTCGTGGTCGCCCACCTCCACTACGTG
>JACDHN010000048.1 GCA_013821025.1 Acidimicrobiia bacterium
CCGCCCACCGCCAGGTACGAACGAGGACGGTTGACCGGAATAGTCGACACCACTTATCGCAGGGGCGTCCATCCCGATGGCCGGGTCGGGGCCACCCTGGAACTCAGGCAGGGCTTCCGGCACGGTTTCGGCCGTGGCATCATCGGCGGCGTCAGGCACGGTGTCAGCGGTGGCGTCGGGCGTGGCGTCCTCACTGCTACACGCCGCGACGGTGATGGTCAGAGCGGCGAACATGGCGAAGAGGCGACGTCGAGGCAGAGTGTTCACCCGTCCCAGTATGGGTGCTCGGGCCGTGGGTCCGCAGTCGGCTGATCCGTTAGAGTGCGCGCCATGCAGGAGTTCGATTCCATCAGTGTGTCCTCTTACGAAGCCGAGGCACTGTCGGCCAAGTTGGGTGAGAAGTCTGCCGAGGGCTGGTCGGTCGTCAGCATCGTGGCAGCAGGCAGCGACATCGTGGCCTTCATGAGTCGCGAGGGCAGCGGCTCGAGCGACGCCTCGTCGAGCGCCACGGCCTCCACGTCATCGTGGTCCACCGAGGCGTCGAGCACGCCTGGCACAGCCAGCACTGCTGCGCCGTCGGAGCCGGCGGGCTGGGGCTCCACGCCATCCGACAGCTCCTCGGCCGGTTCTGGCTCCTCGTGGGACTCCGGCTCGTCCACGGGTGCCTCATCAGGCGGTGGCGGTGGCGGCTCGTCGTGGGACTCGGGCACCAGCTCGGGTTCCGGAAGCGGCGGTTCGTCGTGGGATTCTGGCTCCGGCGCCAGCACTGGTTCGGGTGGCTCGGGTGGCTCTGGTGGCTGGGGCACACAACAGGGTGGCTCGAGCAGTTGGGGATCCCAGGGTTCTGGCGCCGGCGCCAGTGGTGCCGCGTCCTCGTCGCCGTCGGTGCCGCCCGGCTGGTATGCCGATCCCTCCAGCCGTTTCGAGTTGCGGTACTGGGACGGGTCGGCGTGGACCGAGCACGTGTCGCGCTCCGGCCAGCAGTACACCGATCCCCCGGTCGCCTGAACGACGCCGGATGCGTGCGACCTCCGTCGGTCACGCCGGCATCCTGATCGAGAGCGACGGCGGGTCGATCCTGTGCGACCCCTGGTTCGTGCCAGCGTTCTTCGGGTCGTGGTTCGTCTTCCCGCGCAACGATCAGCTCGACGACGACCTGCAGCGTCGCATCGAGCAGGCCGACTACCTCTACGTCTCACATCTCCACGGTGACCACTTCGACGTCCCATGGCTGAGTGAGCACCTGTCACGTGACATCAAGGTGCTGCTGCCTGGCTATCCGTCGCGCGAGCAGGAGCGCCGGATGCGCGCCCTCGGGTTCCACGACATCATCCGCACCGAGGACGGCGTCGAGCACGATCTCGGCGGCATCAGTGTCGCCATCCATGTGGAGACGAGCATCACCGACGGTCCTGGCGGCGACTCGGCGCTCGTCGTGCACGACGGTGTCACCCGCATCGTCAACCAGAACGACTGCCGTACCACGGACCTCGACGCCCTGGCCTCGCATGGACCCGTCGACCTGCACTGGCTGCAGTACAGCGGCGCCATCTGGTACCCGATGGTGTACGAGGAGACGCCGGAGCGAATGCGCAAGCTCGTCGACGCCAAGATCGAGAGCCAATTCGCCAGGGCCATGCGATACGTGGAGAGCTTGGGAGCCACAGCCGTCGTGCCGAGCGCCGGGCCCCCGTGCTTCCTCGATGAGGACCTGTTCCACCTGAACGTGATCGACGGCGACGAGCTGAGCATCTTCTGGGACCAGCGCACGTTCCTGGCCCGGTTGGCCGAGGCCGGACACCGGGGCCTGCTGGCGATGCCAGGCACGACCTTCGGAGTCGAGCGATCGGGGATCTCCGTCGAGCACCCCATCCCCGGCGCCGACGTCGAGTCCATCTGGGACCGCAAGGAGTCTCACCTGCGGGCGTACCAGTCCGACTGGGCGAACTGGCTCAAGACCGAACACGAGCGTTGGCACCGACCGACGACCGACTTGCTCGCAACACTCAGCGCGTGGTGGGAACCGCTGATGCGAATGGCCCCGACGCTGCGCGGGGCCATCGGCGCACCGTGCCTGCTGCGCGCCGGCGACCTCGAGATCCTGCTCGACTTCACGTCCTGCCAGGTGCGAGCGTTCGCCGGCGAGGAGCACCGCTTCCGCTTCGACATCCCCAGGGAGCTGGTGGAGACGGTGGCCGACGAGAAGGCGGTCGACTGGAGCAACTCACTGTTCTTGTCCTGTCGCTTCTCGGCTTGGCGCGATGGCGAGTTCAACGAGTACCTCTACAACTTCTTCAAGTCGCTGTCGGTCGAGCGCATGCGCCGCACCGAGGCCGAGGCCAAGCGCAAGCTGGACCCACCAACCGAGTCGGAGCCCGACGTGCAGATCGGCGACTACGTCGTCGCGCGCCGATGCCCCCACCGCAATGCCGACCTGTCGGTGTTCGGCGAGATCGAGCAGGTCGAGGGATGCGACCAGCTCGTGTGCACGCTGCACGGATGGCGGTTCGACCTGGCCACCGGCGAATGCCTCACCTCCGCCAATCACCCCCTACGCGTACGGCGAGCGTCAGACGCACCGACATGATCCCGGCACGTGCCGCTTTGGCCCCCAGGATGTGCAATGCGTGACGTCAGGCGCCGAGGGAAGCGCCAGCGACGAGGCGCACGCGACGCCGAAGGCGCCGCCACCAGTTCAGCCGCCGTGCACCCAGACCGGCATGCGCAGCGGGATCAGATCGTTCGCCCAGATGAAGTCCATCGCCGTGGTGGTGACGCGCACGCAACCGTGCGAGGCCGGGTAGTTCGGCACGTTGTTGGATCCGTGCACGGCGATGCCGCCGACGAAGTACTTGGGTCGGTAGATCTCACCGAGATCGCCCTTCCACCAGCCCTTCTTCCGCTGTCGCTCCATCTGCCACAGCCCGTCGGGAGTCATTGCCACGCCTCGGATGTCCTTGCCGGGCGTGTTCTGGTCGGGCTCGGTGTACTCCTTGCCGTTGCCGGTCGAGGTGTTCAGCACCCACACGACCTTGCCGTCGTTGAGGATGAACAACAGTTGGCGAGTCTTGTCGATCTCGACCAGCGTGCCGGCGTCGGCCCTGCCGAACGCCCGCTCGGTCTCGCTGGTGAGCGCATCGGCCGTGGCTTGGTCGGTGCTGCCAGTGGCCGGCAAGCCTTTGTACTTCTGAAACGCCATCACGGCCTGGCCCGTGGTGAGCCCGTACGAGCCGTTGACACCCTCGTGCCAGAAGCCCAGGTCGAGCAAACGTTGCTGCAGCACGGCGGTGGCCTCGCCGCCGGACTGGCCGACGGCGCTGATCCCCGTCGGCGCCGGGCCGATGCCCACCCGCTGCGACGGCCACGTCGTGTTCGTCGGCTTCTGCGTGGTGGTCGTAGCCTCGGCCGTAGTCGTGGTCTTCGCCAGCGTCGTACTGGTCTGCGTTGGCCCGGACGACTTCTTGTCACGGCGGGCCGGCTTCGAAGAGGTCGAAGCGTCAGACGTGACGGTCGGCTTGCCGGGCGTCTCGTCCGCCGGCGCGCTCACCTGTGTCGAGCACGCCGCGCCGACCCCTGACAACGCCAGCACGGCGGCGAGGGCGACGAATCGAGGAGAGCGCCAATTCACGAGGTAACACGTTATCAACCAAACTCAGCGACGAACGGCCACCTCTGCGACTCGAGCAACGTTTCGAGACCTCATCCCTGGGGAACTCTGATCGTGACCCCTAACGAAGGAGCGCTTATGAGTGACTCGATCTGGAACTATCGTGATGACGTCAATACTCGCCGGTCGGAGCGCGAGGATGATCGGGACGTCGAGCGCAGTGACGAGTTCGACAGCGAGCGCGACGACCAATTCGACAGCTCTGGGGTACCGATGCCTCCACCGGCGTCGCCGACCGACGCTCCCTTGGTGGACGATCCGCAGAGCGATCCGATGGTCACTGACTCACCGCTCGCCGGGTCATCCGGCACCGGTTCTGCCGATGCCGGCATGTCCGGTTCTGCCGATGCCGGCATGTCCGGTTCTGCCGATGCTGGCATGTCCAGTATGGGGGATGCTGATGCCCAGGGCATCGAGATCGTCGGCTACGACGTCGAGGCCACGGACGGCGGCCTGGGCAAGGTCGATGAATCCAGCCTGGAAGCAGGTTCGGCCTATGTCGTGGTCGACACGGGATGGTGGATCTTCGGCAAGAAGCGCATGATCCCCGCCGGGGTGATCGAGAGCATCGACCACGAGAACGGTCAGGTGTTCGTGGGACTCTCGAAGGAAGAGATCAAATCGGCGCCGGACTTCGCCGAGGAGCACCGCGAGGATCGCTCGGGGTACGACGAGTACTACGAGCCCTACGGTCGGTGATCTCCGCCTCCAACCGGGATCACTGAAGGGTCCGCGAGCCGCCCCTCGCCGACCCCCATGAGCGGACCTGCTCACCGCAGGTCCGCTCATGTCGTTTTCCTGCTCCGACGCTTGGCCTGTCACCAACGCGCCAACCGGTCGAGCGAGATGGCGGGCCCGGCGAGGTGGCCGACACCAGCGGCGCAAAATTGCTCGATCAGGTCCTCGTTCGTGTTCGGCGCCGTCGCCGCCAGTTCGAGCGAGGCGACCAGCGCCTGGCGCACCCTGCTCGCTGACACGCCGGCCTCGGCCAGGTCCGTCAATGTCGCGGCGCCGTCGCGCTTGGCCAGCCGGTGGCCGTCGGGCCCGACCACGAGTGGCACGTGCATGTATCGCGGCTCGGGCGCGTCGAACAGGCGCTGCAGCAGCACGTGCCTGGGAGTGGAAGCCAAGAGATCGTCACCACGAACCACGTGGGTGACGCCTTGGTCGATGTCGTCCATCACGACGGCGAGGTTGTAAGCGGCCACACCGTCATTGCGGCGCAGTACGAAATCATCAACTCGCCCGACGTACCGACCGGCCACCTCATCGACGATCGTTGACTCCTTGCCATCAGTTCGAAGTCGGATCGCCGGCGGCCGATCCCGTTCGCGGCGACGACGCTCGCCATCGGTGAGGTGCCGACACGTTCCGGGATACGCCCCTTCAGGTCCATCGCCGTGCGGGGCGCTGGCGGCCTCCCGGATCTCACGGCGGGAACAGAAGCAGGGGTACGTAGCGTCGGCGGCGACGAGCGAATCGATCACAAACCGGTAGCGGTCGAACCGTTCGCTCTGACGGATCACGTCGCCGTCCCAGTCGAGGCCGATGGCAGCGAGGTCACGCAGTTGGCCGGCGGCATGCTCCTCGGACGTGTTGGCCACGTCGAGGTCGTCGAGACGCAACACGAACCGCTCACCACCGGCGCGAGCGACAAGCCAGGCGATCAGCGCCGTGCGCAAGTTGCCCACGTGGAGCTCACCGCTCGGCGACGGAGCGAATCGACCGGTCATCGCGCCAGTGTCGCCGTCACGATGATGACATTGTGCGCGCTGGCGACCGTGATCGAATGACGAGTCCTGCTTCATGCGGCCGGCGAAGACGCTTGAGCGCCGCCGTGCCGAACCGGGGTCTTCAACTCCCAACGACGCCACCCGAGCCCTGACCGAGACTCGGTGTGTCGTCGCATCCGCCGCGCCCCGACATTGGCGTCCTACAGTCAGATCGATGCAATGCCGAGCCTGCGGTGCCGACGTTCGCGACTCCGACCGGTTCTGCAACGCCTGTGGGACCTCGCTGGCGCCCGACGCCGACGCCACCGAACCCGCTCCGGCCGCCACCGGATCCGCCACAACCGAACCGTCGACCGAGACGCCGGTGGAACCATCGATGGAATCCTCCACCCGCGCTCCGCGGGACGGACACGACACGCCCGAACCGTCCGAGACAGGAGGTACGGCGCCGGACCAACGTGAGACGACCGCCACGCCCGAGACGCAACGAAGACCAGCCACGCCCGACGAACGGGCCGCAACCGACCGCCCGCCACCGCCGCCAGCGCCCAATCTCCCACCACCGGCGTCGAGCGACCCTCCTGGCACGACGATGCCGGCAGCCCAGCCGTACGACGACGCAGACCCCCAGGTCACATACGAGTTGGCGGCGCTTGCCGGCGGGGATGCGTCTCCCTCGAACCCCGACACCGGTCGGGCTGCCACGCACTCGTCCACGCCGCCGGATGCCTCAACGGGCGCCACGTCTGCGCCGGCAGTTTCCTCGGCGCCACCCCCACCCCCGAACCTGTCGTCGACGGCCACCACCACGATGGGCACGGTCGGAGCTGCGGACTCGTCCACCACGGCCCGCGGCTCGGCCATCAGCGCCACGGCCACCGGCCAGGTACCGGCAACCTACGCCCCCGTGTCAACTGGCTACGACGCACCCGACGGGTACGACGACGACCGCCGCTTCCGCTTCCGGCTGGTGGTCGTGGCAGCCATCATGGCCGCTGGCCTGGCCGTCGCCACCGGCATCGCCGACATCATCACCATCGAGACCACGACCGACGCACCCCTGTTCGACATTGGCACGTGGCGTCTCAACGACTTCGGCACGAACAACACGGTGGCGGCGTTGATCGCCGGTGGACTGATGGTGCTCGGAGGATTGCTCGCCTGCTTCACCCTCCGCTGGGGCGGCGGCCTGGCGGGTGGGGCGGGGTTGGCGCTGGCCGGGTGGAGCGCGCTCGTGATCGGCCAGGCGGAGATCCCACTCGCCCAGGCATCGGCCGGGACCAACCAGCCCCAGAGCGAGCAGTTCGCGGTCACGCTCACCCGTGACACCGGCTACTGGCTGGTCGTCGCCGCTGGCGCCGCCGGCGTGCTCGTGTTCCTGCTGTCGCTGTCAGTCGCGCGTCGCGACCAGGGCGCCGGGCTCAACCCGTGGGTGGCAGCGCTCGGCGCCGCAGCCACGTTGGTCGCCGTCGCCGGCCCGGTGCTCCCTCAGAACGACGCCACGCTCGAAGACAACTGGACCTCGGCCAATGCGGGGATCGATCTGCCCACGATGTTCTTCGCCGGTCGGGCCGGGCAGCTCGGGGTGCTGGCACTCACAGGTGTCATTGGCTTCCTGATGGTGCGGCGCTACGGACTCGGTCTCGCCGTCGGCGGGTTCTCGATCGTGGCCTGGTTGGCGCTCACCTCGCTGCTGGAGCAGACCGACCGCCCGATCGGTCCGGCCGTCGCCAACCCGGGTGCAGCCAACTACCCGTTCCCGGTGCCGGCAGCCGACTTCGACCTGATGCCGCACGCCGCAACCATCGGCGGCATCGCCGTGGCCTTGGCCTGCGCCGTGATCGCTACCATCGGGGTGGCGCTGCAGCGCCGCTCCGACACCTGACATCGATCCGGGTTTGTTCGCCCGCTGACCTGCGATGCCACACTGTGGGCGAGTCAACGAAAGGACACCGCCAATGGGCATCCTCGACAAGATCAAGAACCTTCTATCGGGCCGCCAGGACCAGGTCAAGTCCGGCATCGACAAGGCGTCCGGCGCTGTCGAGAGCAAGATCGGCGCCAAGCACGCATCCAAGGTCGACCAGGTCGCCGAGAAGGCGAAGGACGTTGTCGACAAGCTGGCCGGCGACACGCCGAGCACCTCATCGACAGCCGATGTGCCCTCTGCGACGGCGCCCAAGGATCCTCCCGTCACAGGGGTCTGAGCGCCGCGTGTCGAGGATCAGTCGAAGGTGACCGCAAGCGCGGTGATGCCGGCCGGACCGGCGTGCAGGCACAGATCGCCGAGCACGCGTTCTGGTCGGCAGGCGTCGGACCATCGGGCGACGACGCCGTGGTCGCCGTCGCCGACAGGGTCGAAGACAACGATCTCGTCGCTCGGCGGGTCGGCGGCGTAGGCGACGCCGATCGCATCCCGGCCCTCCACGCGCAACACGCCTGCAGCCGCGCCGACCGCCGTGAACACGGCATCAGGGGCGAGGCTCCGCAGCATCGCCGACCAGTCGCCGCTCCGCACACCAAGGTTGAACCGACCGACGTGGTCGCGGAGCTGCCGTCGGGCGGTGTCGTGTTCCTGGGCGGCGTGCTCGGCGGCGCCGATCCGGTACAGCACATGTCGAGTCACGCGGTCGTGTCCGAGCTCAGCCATGTGCGGATGATCGAAGTCGTCGCGCGGATCGGTGTGCAGACCGAGCTTCTCCATCACCCGGCGTGAGCGATCGTTGCCTGGCGTGGTGAACGAAACCACCTCCCGGCGGCCGAGCTCGGCGAAGGCGAAGCGAAGCACCTCGAGGGCAGCCTCGGATGCCAATCCCTGGTTCCACGCGGCCTGACCTAGTCGCCAGCCGACCTCCAAGGGCGGCGTCTCGGCCAGGTCGACGGGCACGTCGAACCCAGGTTCGTTGAGTCCGACGAACCCGACGAACTCGAACCGGCCCGGCAATTCCATCGCCCAGAGACCCCATCCCCGCTTCTCCAATCCCGAGGAGATGCGATCGGCGAAGTCGTCGCTCTGGACCCTGTCGAGCGGGCTCGGGAAGTGCTCCATCACAGCTGGATCGGCGTTGAGGGCGGCGAACGCGTCTCTGTCCGACGGCCGCCAGGCGCGCAGCTCCGTCCGCTCCGTCAACAACGTGACCACCTTCCCCACTCCGACGACCGTACATCTGAAGGGGTACGGTGGGTCGATGGCCGGAAAAGGGAAGGCCAAGAGCTCTGCCGGCGTCAAGATGCCTGGCGCCGTGTACGAGGCCGAACTGACGCGGTTGCAGGCCGAGTTCGTCAAGGTCCAGGAGTGGGTCAAGGCCGACCAAGAGCGCGTCGTCGTCATCTTCGAGGGCCGTGACGCTGCCGGCAAAGGCGGCACCATCAAGCGCATCACGCAGTACCTGAGTCCCCGCGTCGCCCGCATCGCCGCCCTCCCGGCGCCGACCGAGCGCCAGCGCACGGAATGGTACTTCCAGCGCTACATCGAGCACCTGCCGGCCGCCGGTGAGATCGTCATCCTCGACCGCTCGTGGTACAACCGGGCCGGCGTCGAGAAGGTGATGGGCTTCTGTACGCCTGACGAGTACCAGCGCTTCCTGCACCAGTGCCCGATCTTCGAGCGCATGTTGGTGGAGGACGGGATCCTGCTGCGCAAGTACTGGTTCTCGGTCAGCGACGCCGAGCAGCAGCGCCGTTTCAAGTCCCGGTTGAAGGATCCGATGCGCAACTGGAAGCTGTCACCGATGGACCTCGAGTCGATCACCCGCTGGGAGGACTACTCCAGGGCGAAGGACGACATGATGGTGCACACCGACATCCCCGAGGCGCCTTGGTACGTCGTGGAGAGCGACCTCAAGAAGCATGCCCGGCTGAACATGATGGCGCACCTGCTGTCGACGCTCCCCTATCACGACGTGAAGGTGCCAGGAATCAAGCTGCCGAAGCGTCCGGCGTCGAAGGGTTACGTGCGTCCGCCCCGCGAGCAATCGACATACGTCGAGAACCACGTCGCCACCCTGACGAGCTGACGAGCCCACCCACCCGCCGGGCGCAGGCGCGTCGCCGCGTCGCCGCGTCGCCCCCCGCCCGGAACTGTGAGCCGACAATGCCGACTTCGGCTGCTCACGTCACACTTCCGAGCCCACCCGCCCGACTGACGTTCAGAGCTTGGGGCGCACGGCGTAGTTCTCGCCGCCGCCGGAGGCGACGACGTCGTCGAGCCAGTTACCGTCGTAGACGTCGTTTGGCCCTTGCATCAGGTCGTTCTCCGTGGCGTCCTGCGGCGTCGTGACGAGCGTCCACGCCTGGCGCTTGTACGTCCAGTTGCCAGGGTCGAGCTGGTGGGCTTGGCGCCACCACGCCACGGCGGCATCGGCGTCGCCGTGATCCCTCAGGTGCTGACCGAGCTCGAAGCACGCCGCCGCCCGAGCCTCGTCATCGCCGCGTGGCCTCGAGCGCTCGATCACCTCGTCGGGCGTCAGGGCGTACGGCGACTCGGCGCCGTGTCGAGCCCAATCGACGATGGCGGCGCGGTAGGCCGCGGCGTCGTCGGGAATGGCCTTCACCTCTGTGAGCATCCTGGTCAGGCGCTCGTCGAGTCCGTCTGGGATGTCCATGTCACGCAGGGGGCTGCGCTCGATGGTGGCCGACTCGGCGTTGCGCACGATGGTGCCCGTCTCATCGATCCACACCGCCATCGGGATGTTGACGAAGCCGAACAGCTCACCGGTCACGTGGCGGGTGTCGATCAGACTCGGATGGGTCGGCGAGGCGGCATCGATCCACGGGTACGTGTGCTCCGGCTCGACATCGAGCGCCACCGTCACGACCGTGAGACCCTCGGGCTCTAGTTCTGTGTGGAGCGCCTGCCACCCGGGCAGGCCATGGCGACAGCCTCAATAACTGGCCCAGGCGTGCAGCAGCACCCGGCGGCCGTGCAGCGACGAGAGCCGGAACGGGTTGCCGGCTCGATCGATGAGCTCGGGATCGGGAGCGGCTGCCGTGCTCAGCGTGCGGCCGGTGATGGTGCCCGGCCCGATGACCGTCAGTCCGTGATCGTCGTCGCGCACGATGGGCATGCCGAGGCGGGCTGCGGCCGCTTCGATGTCGACCGTGCCGTCGTCGCGTCGTGAGCCGGGCGCCGGGACGCACACCTCGCCTTGGCACAGCCCCTCTGGCTTGGGATCCCATCCCGTTGCCGACGCGAACTCTGCGGCATCAAGGTGGTCGAGTTGCTCGTCAGTGATGATCATGGTCCTGGCGTTCAAGTTAGTCACCACGGCGCGCCCGGTCCGGATGGCACACCCCTCACGTAGGTTGGACGGCGTGCCGGTTCCTGGACCCGTCGCCCTCGGTCGCGGCGTCATCATCAGCTCGGGGTCCGCTGTGCCCGACCCGTGGCGAGACGCGGCGGCGGTGACGATCGACGACACCGTGCTCGATGACCCGGCGGTGGTGGTCGGGCAGTTGCACGAGGCGTGGGC
>JACDHN010000267.1 GCA_013821025.1 Acidimicrobiia bacterium
CCGTTGGCACGGGCAACGCCGGCCGGGTAGGCGGCGAGCACCATGTTCTCGGGGCTCCGGAAGTACTTCGTGCCGAGGCCGTCGCGGAACCAACCGCCGGGAGCAGCGACCGCAGCCTGCTCGACGCCGTAGTTGGAGTAGTCGGCCTTGCGACCGGACGGCCCCACCGAGGTGACCGAGATGACGTGCACGCCCTCTGTCGGCAGGTCGAGGCAGGCGTTGCTGACGATGCGGTGGTGCTCGGTGCCCGGCGGGTAGTCGGGGCTGGTTTCGTCGACCTTTGGGTCAGCGCCGAGGTCGATGTGACTGTTGCCGGCAGCGCCGACGAGGGTCACGCCGCTGTCCCAGGCGTACTGCAACGCCCGCTGGGTCGCGGTGATGATCGCCTGCTGCTCGGCCTGCTCCTCTGGGGAGTCCGCCGGCTTCGTGCCCTTGCTCGGGTCATCGGGGTCGACCCACGTCATCGCCGGCGAGCCGGCCGGGCAGTTGTACAGCCAGGGATCGATGTAGAACGACATGTTGACGACATCGATGCCGATGTCGCCGGCGTACATCAGCGCATCGACGGACGGCTGCAGGAAGAAGTAGCCGGAGTCCTGACCGGCACGGACGTTCACGAGCGTGACGTTCGGCGCCACACCGGCGATGCCCAAGTCGTTGATCGGCGAGGCGATCGTGCTGGCAACGTGTGTGCCGTGACCGTCCTCGTCGACGTACTCCGGGTCGGTGCATGAGCCATCAGGGTCGCTCGCGCACTCCCCGTCGATGAGTGGGATGTCCGTTGTGAAGTTGCGGCTCCTGGTGAAGTCGAAGTTCGGCTTGATGTCCGGATGGTTGCCGTCGACGCCCGTGTCGATCACGCCGACCAGTACCTGCTTGCTACCCTGCTGGGCGGAGTACGAGCCTTCAGGCGTGGCGCCGATCATGCGCATGTCCCATTGCCGGTCGGCGAACGGCTCCTCGAACGGGTGCGACGTCGACGAGTTGGCCTCCGACGGCGGCCGGCTGTTGATGTCCGGGGCGGTGCGGCTTTCCTTCTCGACCACATCTCGCTTTTCCGCCGCCGAGGGCCCACGAGCAGAACCGATGACGCCATCGCGGGCGGCACCGACGATGCCCCTCTTGCCGACGAGTGCCTTCTGGAACGACGCGTTGCGCGTTCTCACCGTGGCCACGCCGATGCTGCGCTCCTTGACGATCGTGCCGCCGGCGGCCTTGATGGCTGCTCGGGCGCTCGACGCCCCGCCATTCTTGTACACGACGAGGTACTGCTCGACGGTGCCCTGCACGAACGGTGTCGCTGATACGGGCGCGCTCACTGTGCTTCCTACGGCGACTGACGCCATCACCAGGCCAACCAACGCGACAAGTCGACGCATGTTTCGACCTCCCCATTCACGTCAACCAGGATGTCCGGTTGACCAGCGCAGCGATGCTAGCAGGGCCCCGGGTCAGCCCGGTTCGCCCGTCGGTCGACCGCGCGACACCCGTCTCGCTGTCCACGACCTCGACGACGTATGACAGTTCGACACCGAACTCGGCGAGCACGAGCCCGTCCACGAGGCGACTCGTGGCTGGCGGGCCCAAGCCCAGCACGTCGGCGAGCCAGTGGAGTTGCTGGCCGGGAAGGCGTACTGAAGACCGAGCCGAGTCGCCCCTCGCGCCTCGTTCGGTCGTGTGGCGCGGGTGCTATGTTCGAGAGCAGACGGAAGGGCGAGTGTGGTTGGATCGCGGGCGGTCGAACCGGGGATTCCCCGCTTGGCGGGGTTTCGCATCAACCTCTTCACCCCGGCCGTGTTGCTGGCCGTCGCTGCTGTGGGTTGGTGGTGGTCGGCGCGCATGGCCGACGACATGATGATGGATGCGGCGCCGTCGATGGGCATGGATGGCATGAACGGCGAGCAGGTCCTCACCATCGGCGCGTTCATGGTCGCCTGGCTGGCGATGATGACGGCGATGATGTTCCCGGCGATCACCCCCGTGGTGAAGCTCTACGGCCGAGCCGCAACCGCCGGTCGGGTGGCGCCGCTGCCGTTCTTCGTTGCCGGCTACATCGCCGTGTGGACCTCGATCGGATTGCCGGCCTATGTCGCCTGGCGTGCGTTGATGGACCCGATCGATGACGGACGTCCGTGGGCGGGTCGGTTGGCAGGGGTCGTGCTGCTGGCCGCAGCGGTGTGGCAGCTGACGCCGCTCAAGTCGGTCTGTCTTCGCCACTGCCGCTCGCCCATCTCGTTCTTCTTGCGGTTCGGCGCCAGGGTGACCCGCCCAGTCGGGGCGTTGCGCACGGGCGCCACCCACGGCTTGTTCTGCCTCGGCTGCTGCTGGGCGCTCATGGCTGTGCTGGTCGCCCTCGGCACGATGAACCTCGCCTGGATGATCGCGCTCGCCTTGCTGATCCTGGTGGAGAAGAACGCGCCCGCCGGCGAGCGCATCGCCCAGTTCGCGGCCGTCGCCTTCATCGGCCTGGGTGCCGCGCTGCTCTTCCGTCCCGAAACCCTGACCATCCTGACTTAAGGAGACAGCACATGACCACAACCGAGACCACAACCGAGACGACGACCGCATGGAGGTTGCGCGGCAAGGGATATGAGTTCTGCAACTGCCAGCCCGGGTGCACCTGCAACTTCTCGGGCTTCCCGACCTCGCCCGATGGCAGCTGCAAAGCGGCCGTCGCCACGCACATCGTCGAAGGTCACTGCGGTGATGTCGACCTCGCCGAGATCAAAGCCATCGCCCTCATCGATTGGCCCGGCCCGATCCACGACGGCAACGGCAAGGCAGTGTTCGTCGTGCCGCCGGCCGTCAGCGACGAGCAGCTCGACGGCATGGCCAAGATCTTCACCGGCCAGCTCGGCGGGCTCCCGTGGTCGATCCTCGGCACCACCTTCGAGATCGCCGGCGTCCTCCGGACGGAAGTCGAGATCGACGATGACGGCATGAACAGTGGCTTCCGCGCCGCCGGCGTCGGCGAGGCGAAAGGCACCACCATGAAGAATCCGGTCACAGGCGAAGACCATTACGCGGCCATCGTCTTGGAGACCGGGTTCATCTGGACTCGCGGCGACTGCGGGCAGGGCAGCTTCCACGTCGAAGCCGAAGGCATCGCCCTCGACTTCTCCGACAGCAACTGGATCTACTACGACTTCGACTGGACCAACCAGGAGTAGAACCACCTTCCGGGCCCGCCGGGTGCGATACGTCAGTGTTGGCTGGATTCATAACTGGCTGTACTATCAAGACGTGGCTTTGTCGCCGACGTTGACCGATGATGCGCTCGAACGGGTGGGGACTGCACTTGCGGACCCGACGCGCCGGCGAATACTGCTCGTGCTGCTCGATCGGGGTGCCTATCCGGCAGAGTTGGCGGACGCGCTCGGCGCAGGGCGGACGAACATCTCCAATCACCTGGCCTGCCTCCGCGGCTGTGGGCTGGTCCGAGCCACGCGCGAGGGACGCCAGGTCCGCTACGAGCTCAGCTCCCCGAGGCTGGCGCACGCATTGGCCGACCTGATCGACCTCGAGCTGGAAGTCGAACAGCACCACAACGATCTCGACGGCCGTGGCTGACCACACCAACCATCAGCACGCTGCGTTGCCGGTGGCCGCGACCGCTGGTTTGCGCCTCACGGACCGGGCTGCGGCGGTGCGGCGGGCGAAGCAACTGAACGTGGCGACGATCTCGTGGAACGCCATCGAAGGCGTGGTTGCCGTCACTGCCGGGATCGCTGCGGGATCGGTGAGCCTGATCGGCTTCGGGTTCGACTCTGGCATCGAGGTGTCGGCAGCCCTTGTGCTGGCCTGGCGACTCCGTCAGGAACGCCGCGGCGGATGTATGCAAGCGACCGACGCGCGGGCGACCAGGGTGATTGCTGTGAGCTTCTTGGCGCTCGGGCTCTTCGTCGGCATCGAATCGATCCGGGACCTCTGGAGCGGTGCTCGTCCGGAGGTGAGCACGGTGGGGCTCGCGATGGCCTTCATGTCGCTCGCCGTGATGCCAGTGCTGGCTCGGGCCAAACGTGCTCTGGCGCCCGCGCTGGGCTCGGCGGCGGCGGTCGCCGACGCCAAGCAGACCAACCTGTGCGCGCTGCTCTCAGGCGTCCTACTTGTCGGACTCGGCGCCAACGCTGCGTTGGGTTGGTGGTGGGCCGACCCGCTGGCGGGTACCGGAATCGCCGCGCTGGCTCTGTTGGAGGCTCGCCGCACGTGGACGGCGGAGTCATTGCAGGACACGTGCTGCACCTGATGGGGTGCTCACACCTCCACGTCCGGTAGCGCGCTCCTTGCGGTCCCGAGTGGGTCAGGCGAAGTCTGGTTCACGATCGCGAGTTCGCTTGAGCTCGTAGAAGCCGTCGGTGCCGGCGACCAGGAGCACCCCGTCCCACAACCTACCGGCGGCCTCTGCCTTGGGCGCTGGGA
>JACDHN010000268.1 GCA_013821025.1 Acidimicrobiia bacterium
GGTGTCGAGGTCGAGCTCGCCGAGGCGCTCGATCTCGGTCAGGTATTGCTCGACGATGGTCGACAGGCTGATCTCGTACAGGTCGACCTGCTCCTTCAGGATCAGCGACAGCAGCAGGTCGAACGGACCCTCGAACACGGGAGTCGCCACGTCGATCGCCATCGGCGCAACGCTACTGACGGGGATGTCGCTGGTCGCGGCAATCGACGCCGGATAGCGTCGCCCGACGTGACCCGAGTGCTGTCGTGCATCAAACCGACCGGTGAAGGCCATCTCGGCAACCACTTGGGTGCGCTACGCCACTGGGTCAGGCTGCAACACGAGCGCGAATCCTTCCATGGCATCGTTGACCTGCACTCGCTCACCGTCCCAGTGGAACCTGGCCTGGTCGGCGAACGGACGATGGCATTGGCAGCGATGCTGTTCGCCGTCGGCCTCGACCCCGACGTGGCGACCGTGTTCGTGCAGAGCCACGTGCCAGAGCACCCGCGGCTCGGGTGGGTGATGGAGTGCACCACCTCCTACGGCGAGCTGAGCCGCATGACCCAGTTCAAGGACAGGGCCTCGAGGAGTCAGACCGAGTTCGTGTCCGGCGGGCTGTTCACATACCCGGCGTTGATGGCTGCCGACATCCTGCTGTACGACACCGATGAGGTCCCCGTCGGCGACGATCAGCGCCAGCACGTCGAGATCACACGCGACGCCGCCGAGCGGTTCAACAGCCGGTACGGTGAGACCCTGGTGGTGCCGACAGCCACCACACCTCCGGCAGGTGCCAGGATCATGGATCTGCAGGACCCGACGTCGAAGATGTCGAAATCGACCAGAACCGACGCCGGCAGCATCGGGTTGCTCGACGATGCGGCGGCGATCGACAGGAAGTTCCGCAGGGCGATCACCGACTCACTGAGGCAGGTGGCCTACGACCCCGAGCGCCAGTCGGGCGTGAGCAACCTGCTGGAGATCCTCGCAGCGGTCACCGACCGGAATCCGGCTGACGTAGCTAGCGAATACCACGCCTACGGCCCGCTAAAGGCCGACGCCGGTGCAGCGGTGATCGAGATGCTTGCACCCATTCAGGCCAGGTACCTGGAGCTGATGAAGGATCCATCCGAGCTGACACGCCTGCTCGGCATCGGAAGCGCCAGAGCGCACGAGGTGGCGGCGACGACGCTCGATCGGGTGCACTCGGCGATCGGGCTCTTGCCGGCATGAGCCAACCGGCCACTGGGCGACGCCTCGTGGCCACTGACCGTCGCATCCTCATCCTCGCGTCTCAGGCCCTCGGTGGCCTGGCCGTCGAGCCGCTCTACGTCCTCGTGGACACCGCCATCGTCGGCCGTCTCGGCGTCGCCCAGCTCGGCGGCCTGGCCCTCGCCGCAACTGTGCTGACGTTCGTCACCGCCGGTTGCAACTTCCTTTCGTACGGCACGACCCAACGCGTCGCCCGTCGCCTCGGTGGGCACGACCCCGTGGGGGCCGCCGAGGTCGGCGTGCAGGCGATGTGGCTGGCATCGATCGTGGCCCTCCTCGTGGCGCCGATCCTGATGATCGCAGCGCCCGGTTTCGCTGACGGGCTGGGCGGCGAGGGCGCCGTGCTCGGCAACGCCGTCACATACCTGCGGATCTCGGCCGTCGGCATCCCGTTCGTGCTCGTGTCACTGGCCGCCCAAGGGATCCTGCGAGGCCACACCGACTACCGCTCCCCGCTCATCATCCTGTTCGTCGCCAACACCGTGAACGTGGTGCTGGAGATCATCATGGTGTTCGGGCTCGATCTCGGCGTTGCCGGGTCGGCATGGTCGACGGTGATCGCCCAGGCGGGGGCTGCGGCGGCATTCCTGCACGTCGTCCGCTCCCGCCTGGCGCCTGCCACCAACCTGCGGGTGATCTGGGCGCACATGCAGCCGCTGCTCAATGCCGGGCGCCACCTGCTGCTGCGCACCGGCTCGATGCTGGCCGTACTCGGTGGCTCCACGGCCGTCGCCGCCCGCATCGACCAACCGACGCTGGCCGCCCACCAGATCGCCATGAGCCTGATGATCTTCCTGGCCCTTGCGCTCGACGCCTTCGCCATCCCGGCCCAAACACTTGTCGCCGAGCAGCTCGGTGCCGATGATCCGGGCGGCGCCTACCAGGTGGCACGCAGCACTCAACGCCTGTCGATCCTGGCGGCCGTCATGATCGCCATCATCGTATCCGCCGTGGCACCCATCCTGCCAGCCGCCTTCACGGGCGACGCCGCCGTGATCGACCGGGCAACACCGGCTCTGCTGTGGGTGGCGGCGATCATGATCCCAGGAGCCATCGCCTTCGCCCACGACGGAGTGCTGATCGGCGCCGCCGACTTCCGGTTCCTCGGGCTCGTGGCGCTCGGATACTTCGCCGTCATGATTCCGATCGCCCTGATCGTGCTCAACGCGCCCAGCCTGGGGATCAACGGCGTGTGGGGGGGCATCGCCCTCTGGATGCTGTTGCGGGCGATCGTCAACAACCGCCGCACGAACGACCTGCTCGGTCGCTACGCCGTCTAGATGTGGTCATCGGCGAGACGAAGATCGTCTGCTGCAGGGCCGCGGCCGGCGACGAGCGCCACCGTGATCGGGTCGGAGCCGATGTCGGCCAGTGCCGCGGCACCGAGCGCTTCGTGATCGTGATAGCTGCGAAGACGCGCCCCGCGAGGTCCGATCACGGTGGCCACCACACGACCCACGGCGCCGAGGCCGGCATCGAGCTTGCCGATGTCGTGCAGCAGGGCGCCGGCGATCTCGGCTCGACTGGCGATGGCACGATGCGCCACGAAGCGACGGGCGACGACGATGGCATGACGCCGGTCGGCGTTGCCGAGCTGCACCCACAGCGCCTGCTCGCCGGACCTCAGTACGGACGCCACCCACTCCTCGTCGTCGGGCGCCGGCGGCCGCCTCGACAACATGCCGCCGAATCGTCGCACGAGGTGGGCGAGATGGCCGAGGCGGGCGTCGTCAGCCATGATGTCCGGCCGTCGCTCGGGGATGGGCTGCGCGGTAGACGTCCCACAGCCGCTGCTGACTGACCTTCGTGTACACCTGCGTCGTCGAGATCGAGGCGTGCCCGAGCATCTCCTGCACGACGCGCAGGTCGGCGCCGTGGTCGAGCAGATGCGTGGCACACGAGTGGCGCAGCACGTGGGGAGACAGCTCGCCGGTGATGCCGGCGCGCCGTCCGTGGCGTTTGACGATCAGCCACGCCGCCTGGCGCGTCAACCTCCCGCCGCGCACGCTCAGGAACACGGCCTCGGCGTCGCTGCGCCTGCGCCATGCGGTGGGCACCATGGCCATGCGCCCACCGGCCTCGAACCAGCTGTCGAGAGCTCGCGCCGCCGCTGCGCCGTACGGCACGATGCGCTCCTTGGATCCCTTGCCCAGGAGCCGCAAGAGCTGAGAGTCGAAGTCGATGTCGCCGACGGACAGCCCGCACGCCTCGGAGATGCGGGCACCCGTGGCGTACAGCAGCTCGAGCAGAGCCCGGTCGCGCCGATCCGCCGGCTCGTCGCCGTTGATGTCCAGCAACGACGTCACCTGCGCCTCGCTGAGGGGCTTGGGAATGCCGGCTGGCACCTTCACGCCCTCGGTACGGGCTGTCGGATCGTCAGGCCGATGGCCCTCTCTCACGAGGTAGCGGTGCAGCATCCGCAGAGCAGCGAGGCGCCGCGCCACGCTCGACGCTGCCAGCCCCTCGACGCGCAGCTCCCCCACGTAGGCGTCGAGCCCCCCCGGCTCGATGTCGGCGAGCGACCGGCCCTGCGCGCCGAGCCAGGCCATGTAGCGCACGAGGTCGGCGCGATACGCCCGCAGCGTGTTCTGCGAGCGCCCACGCTCGGTGGCCAGCCACGACAGGAACTCCTCCACTTCCCAGGGCACTTCGGCCGACGTACCGTCGCTGGCCTCGGCGATCACGGCAACGGCGCAGGGCTGAGCCGGCGGGCCGCCAGCAGCACCCCGATCACCGACTTGGCGTCGACGATGTCGCCGCGCTCCACGCCAGCGACGGCCTCCGACAATGTCAGCTCCACGACTTCCAGGTGACGCTCCTCGGGACCATGTAGCTCCTGGTCGACGCGCCGGCAATCGGTGGCCAGCAGCAGTGTGTGGCGCGCCGACGTCTGGCCCGGCTGGGGCAGCACGGTCGTCAGCACCTCCACGTGGACGGCGTCGAGGCCCGCCTCCTCGATGAGCTCACGGTGGCCCGTCACCTCCACCGGCTCGTCGGCGACGTCGCACAACCCGGCGGGCAGTTCCAGCACGACCCGCCCAACCGCCGGCCGGAACTGAGACACGAACACCAGACGGGCTTCGGCGTCGGCAGCATTCCGGTGGTCGGGTGGCGCCACGGCGATGACGGCCACGGCGTCCTTAGCCCGCACGATGTCGCGGTC
>JACDHN010000049.1 GCA_013821025.1 Acidimicrobiia bacterium
GGCCATCTTGACGACCATCGCCGCGTCGATGGTGTCGCTGGCGACGCTGGTGCTCACCATCACGATGGTCGTCGTGCAGTTGGCGATGGGGCAGTTCTCGCCACGGATCGTCCAGACCTTTCTGCGCGACAAGCCCAGCCAGTTGGCCATCGGGTTGTTCGTCGCCACGTTCGCTCACGCCATGTTGGCGCTGCGAGAGGTGCGCTACGCAGACAACGGTCAGGTTCCCGGCGTCGCCATCGCCGTGGGCTACGTGCTCGTTCTGACCAGCATTGCCATGTTGGTCCTGTACGTGGACCACATCGGCCGCTCACTGCGCGTGTCGTCACTGATCGAACTGGTTGGCAACGACACGCGGAGCCTGCTCGACGCGCACTACCCGGACCACCTCTCGTCGGATGAACCCGATCCGGACGTGATCGTCGCAGCCAACTCCGGGGTTCTGACGTCCGTCGACAGGGACCGTCTGGTGGAGCTCGCCATCGCAGGTGACTGCGTCCTGCACGTCGCGCCGGCCCTCGGTGGCTTCGTTCCGGCCGGCGCCCCACTCATGCGCGTCGATGGTGACACTCCGACGCTCGATCGCGCTGCCGCTGCAGACGCCTTGGTGTGGGGCCTCGAGCGCACCCTGGACGAAGACGTGGCCTATGGCTTCCGGATGCTCGTCGACATGGCTGAACGATCGTTGTCCGAATCGCCGTTCCTCGACCCGACGACCGCCGTGCAAGCCATCGACCGACTCCATGACGGTCTTCGCCAGCTCGCCACGCGCGTCATCCCCGATGGCCGGCACCACGACCGCGCCGGCCGGCTCCGATTGACGATCCCGGTGATGGACTGGGACGCCTACGTGCACCTGGCGTTCGACGAGATCCGCCTCGCCGGTTTCGAATCCCCGCAGGTGAGCCGGCGACTCGTTGCCGCGTTGCACGACTTGCTCGTTGTGGTCCCGAACGAACGCAGACCGGTGCTGGAAGAGCAGCTGGAACTACTCGAAGAAGCTGTCCGCCAGGTCCCTCGCGACGAGCGCGACCTGGACATGGCCCTCACGCCCGACGCACAGGGCATCGGCGTCGCCGCTGGCGACGAGACACCGGTTCACGAATCGGCACCGCCGCACGCGGACACCCACGAAAGTGTCAGCGACCGCTCGTCACCTGCTTCTCGCTAGCCCCCGCACCTCTCGTCCACGCCAGCAGGCCGTCGATGGGAAGCGTGTTGATGATCCGCTCTACGGGCACACCGACCTCGGCCGCCCGGTCACAGCCGAGGGGTTGCCATTCGAGCTGGCCGGTGGCATGTGCGTCGGTGTCGATGGAGAACCAGCAGTCGTGCTCGACAGCGCGGGCCAGCAGGTCACGCGGCGGGTCCAGCCGCTCTGGCCGGCAGTTGATCTCGACCGCTGTGCGGAACTGAGCGCATGCCGCGAACACGTAGTCGGCGTCGAACGTGGAGGGCGGGCGGTGCCCGATCTTGCGGCCGGTGCAGTGCCCGAGGATGTCGACGTGGGGTGATGCCACTGCCAGCACCATGCGCTCGGTCATCTCCTTGGCATCCATCCGCAGCTTGGAGTGCACACTGGCGACGACCACGTCGAGCCGTTCCAGCAGGTCGTCATCAAGATCGAGGCCGCCATCGACGAGGATGTCGACCTCCATGCCGTGCAGGATTCGGAACGGCACCCCTCGCTGCTCGAGACCTGCATTGATGTCGGCGACGACGTCGAGCTGCTCCAACAAGCGCTGGCGGTTCAGCCCGTGAGCGACGGTGAGCCGTCCAGAGTGGTCGGTGAGCACCATGTACTCGTGTCCGAGCGACATCGCTGTGGCCGCCATGGCTTCGATGGGCGCGCCGCCGTCGGACCAGGTGGAGTGCAGGTGGCAGTCGCCGCGCAGGGCGTTGCGGTACACCGCGCCGGCCTCGGTGATCGACACCTTGGACGTCGTCTCCAGTTCGGCAAGGTAGGTCGGCACGTCGCCGGCCAGCGCCTCGCTGATCACCCTGGCAGAGGCGTCGCCGATTCCGTCGAGCTCGGTCAGCGTGCCGGTGGCTGCCCGCTCGGCCAGCTCGGCGTCGGGCATGCCGGCGACGACATCGCGGGCGCGGCCGAACGCCTTGGCCCGGAAGCCGTTGTCGTGGGCCCTGTCGAGACAGTGCACCACGCGATCGAGCGCAGCCACTGGAGTCACGGCGCCAGGGTATCCGTGATGCCGAAGGCCGAAGGCCGAAGCCGTCACGCCCCGTAGTGTCGGGGCCCGATGGAACGATTCGGGCTCGTCGGGCTGCCCAACGCCGGTAAGTCATCGCTGTACAACGCGCTCACGGGTGGCGGAGCGCTCGCTGCGCCGTACCCGTTCGCCACCAAGGACCCCAACATCGGGGTGGCCCGGGTGCCCGACGAGCGGCTCGACCGCCTGGCGGAGATGTCCCGGAGCAAGAACATCGTGCACGCCGCCGTGCAGGTGGTGGACATCGGCGGCCTCGTCGAGGGTGCCAGCAAGGGCGAAGGTCTCGGCAACAAGTTCCTCGCCAACATCCGTGAGGTCGACGCCATCGTCCTCGTCTTGCGGGCGTTCGAAGAACCCGACGTACCCGGCCCCTCCGACCCGCTCGAGCACCTCCGGGTCGTGGAGCTGGAGCTGGCGCTCGCCGATTTGGAGACCGTCGAGAAGCGGCTTCGTCAGACCCAGCGCCAGGCAAAGCTCGACAAGACGCTCGGTGAGGAGCTCGGAGCTCTGACCGTGGCGTACGAGGCGCTCTCGGAGGGCCGCCCGCTCTACCGGGCGGGCCTCAGCGCCGACCACCGTCAGAGCTTGGCGCCGCATTTCCTGCTGACGAACCGGCGTGTGCTGGCCGTCGTGAACGTCGGGGAGAACGAGCTGGACGCCATCCCAGATGCAGAGGCGCTGGTCACCGGCGAGTTCAACGACGCAGGTGACAACGTGGAAGTGATCGGCATGTGCGTGCAGTTGGAGGCCGAGGCAGCCACCATCGCCGACCCGATCGAGCGGGCGGAGATGCTCGAGGGATTTGGCCTCGGCGAGGGAGCGCTTTTTCGCATGGTGCGCAGCTCCTACCACCTGCTCGGGCTGCGCACGTTCCTCACAACGGGCGACAAGGAATCACGAGCATGGACGTTCTACGAGGGTTCTACGGCACCCCAGTGCGCCGGCCGCATTCACACCGACTTCCAGCGGGGGTTCATCCGGGCCGAAGTCATCCGGTGGGACGAACTGCTCGACATCGGATCGTGGACGAAAGCCAAGGAGCTCGGCAAGATCCGCGTCGAGGGCAAGGAGTACCTCGCCGACGATGGTGACGTCATGGAGTTCCGCTTCAACGTGTAGCGGGAGTTCACCGACCCGAGTTATCCGGTTCCAGTATCCATCGGTGAGGGCGGTTGCAGCAACCGCCGGAAGAGTTCTCGCACCTCACCGGCGAGTTCGAGGACGGGGCCTGTCACCTCGATGCCGGGTACGACCTGCTGCACCGGCAAGATCACGATGGGCGGCGACTCGGACACACCAAACTCGGCCATCCATCCCATGAGTTGTTCCGAGGAGCTGACGTAGTAGATCCGCCCGAGCCCGTTCCAACCGTGAGCGGCGGCGCACATCGTGCAGTGCTCGCTCGACGTGTAGACGGTGGAGGACTTGCGCTCCTCGGCCGTGAGGTTCGTAGCGGCCCAGCGCGCTAACTCGAACTCGGGGTGTCTGGTCTGGTCGCCGCCGCCGACGCGATTGCGATCTTCGGCGAGGATCGTCCCGTCGGCGCCGACGAGAAGCGAGCCGAATGGCTGGTCGCCGGCCTCCAGCGCCTCGGCGGCGAGCTCGACGGATCGGCGTAGGTAGAGCATTTCGGACTTGTCGGTCATCAGCCGCCGAGGTCGCTGAGATCAACATCGCACTGGGTGTAGATGTCGAGCAACTCCTCGTTGCTCGGCGTCTCGCCCGGGTTCTCGGTGCCCAGCTCGAACGCCCGGTCGATCACACAGTCGGCCTGCTCCTGGGTGAGCCCGAGATCGATCAGCTGCTGGCGCAGCTCGTCGAGGAAATCGCCCGCTGACGTGACGTCGGACGGCACCGTGACGTCCGACGGCACCGTGACGTCGGACGGCACTGTGATGTCGGAGGTGTTCGTGTCCTCGCTGGGTTCGGTGGCGTCGGTGCGGTCGGACGGCTCGGTGTCCTCGCTGGGTTCGGTGGCGTCGGTGGTGTCGCTCACCTGCTCGTCATCTCCGCCCCCGACCAGGATCACGACGCCGACGATCGCGGCGATGAGCACTGCGGCGCCCACGACCCAACCCCACACGGGAAAGCCGCTGCCAGACTGGCCGCCGGGTCCGCCCCCTGGAGGTGCGCCGGGCGGTTGGTAGCCCGGAGGCGCGGACCCTGGCGTCGTCGGGAACTGCTGCGTCGGCGGGCTCGGGGACGACGGGATCTGCTGTGTCGGCGGAAATTGCTGAGCCGGCGGATTGTTGCCGGGTCCGGGTGGCGGGGGCAGATTGCTCATGAACGTCCTTTTGTTGCTCGAGCAGCCGAGGGGTCTGGTGAGCGTAACCGCTGTCAGGTTGCCCGGACCGGCCTCGGTTCGGACGGCTGGCGTCGCCGGTCTGGGGTGACAGAGGATCCCCTGCGCATCATCGTCGCAGATGGCCGTCGCCGATGGGTTGGTGCCATCGGCCACGATGGAGGCGATGCGACTCCCGCGCCCCTTCCGACGTTCGGATGCCGGCGGCAGCCGCGTCATTCAGTTCGCATGGGCGCACGGCTTGGCCGCCGCCGGCGACGCCATGGTCACCGTGTCACTGGCCGGATCGCTGTTCTTCTCCGTCAGCCCCGATGCCTCGCGGCGCCAGGTGCTGATCTACCTCGGCGCGGCGATGGTGCCCTTCATCCTCATCGCCCCGCTCGTCGGGCCGGCCATCGACCGCTTCCGCTACAGCCACCGATGGATCGCCGCCTCGTTCTTCGTCGTGCGTGCGATCGCTGCCGTTGCCCTTGCGTTCTTCCTCTACGACCTCTTCTTCTACTTCTTCGCCCTCCTCGCCCTGGTGCTCAACCGGGCGTCTGGCGTCGTGCGCCAGGCCATCGTGCCGGCGCTCGTCGACAGATCGGCCACCCTCGTGTCGGCGAACAGCTATCTGGCCAGGGTTGCCACGATCGCCGGCGCCGTCGGAGGCGGAGCCGGTACCGCCGTGCTGATCGCCACCGACAACTGGGCTGCGCTCGTGGGCGCCGCGGTTTTGTTCCTCGCAGCTGCGGCGGCGGTGAGCAGGGTGCCGGCACCCGAACACAAAGACGAGGGATCGCTCGATCTGATCGAGTACCAGGAGCTCCACACACCCGGCATCCAGGCCGCCAGCAACGCCCTCGCCGTGTTGCGGGCGGCCGTCGGCTACTTCGTCTTCGGTCTGGCGTTCGCTCTGCGCCGCGACAGCGAGCCGGCGTGGATGTACGGCGTTTCCGTCGTCCTGTACGGCGTCGGAGTGTTCCTCGCCAACAGCCTGGCGCCCGCACTACGGCGCCGGCGCCCCGAGCCTCAACTCATCACCGGCTCGCTGATCGCCCTGTTCGTGTGCGCCGGTTTCGCCGCCCTCGGCACGTCGCGGCCGATCATCCTGCTCGTCGCCGGGATCCTCGGCTTGTCGGCGGGCATCGGCCGTCAGAGCTTCGACTCACTGCTGCAGCGCCGGGCGCCGCTCGCCGTGCGCGGCCGCTCGTTCGCCCGATTCGAGACACGGTTCCAGCTCGCCTGGGCGGCGGGAGTCGGACTCGCCACCGCTCTCGCTGTCTCCATCCAGATCAGCATGGCCGTGATCGCCCTGACGCTGGCCCCCACCGTGGTGCTCTACTTCCGTTCGACCGTGGAGGAGCATCGATTCGGCGAGTTACCGGGCGTCGACTCGGTGGCGATCGCCCGGCGCCATCTCGCGCTGGCCGTGTCGTTGTTCGACGCGCACAAGCTGGCACAGGCAGCCACCGAGATCTCTGCCGGCGTCGACGCCCTGCTGGTCGAGGGGCGCGTGCTGCACCCGTCGATCTCTGCTCGAGCAGCCGACCTGCGGACAGCGGCCCTGCGCGGCGGCGACGACGCCGTGATCGAGGACGACCTGCGCTCGGTGCTGAAGGATCTGTCGTCGGTGCTGACGATCGTGCCGCAGCAGCACGAACAGCAAAAGCCGCCGACCGAGCCCTCCCGCTCGGATTCGACGACCTCGCGCTCATGAGGTGCTAATCGAACACGGACGTGCCGGTCACCGTGACGTCTGACCCGTCGGCCTCGAACCTCACCGTCAGCTCCCGGCGCTCATCAGTCGAGCGCTGCCACACCGCCTCCACCTCGAAGCGGTCCTCGTCGTCGGGGATCGAGCCCAGCTCGATCAGCGCGCCGTCGTCGTGGACGACGCCCTTGCGGTCGAACGCTTCGTCACGGTCGTCGGCGAACCGAAGGTCGATGTCGTCGACGACCCGTCTGACGACGTCGGCCTGGATCCGAGGCCCGATCGAATCGCCGTCGAGACCGACCACGTAGATGACAGGACGGCTCCGAACGGGCGAGGAGACCGCCGTGACAGGCGTCGGGTCGTCACGAACGAACGCACGTACCGCGACCTCGTACGTGTCGACGACCCGTTCCACGACTTCGGACTCGGCGGCATCGCCGCAGGCCGTCGCCGTGACGGCCACGAGAACTCCCGTCACGCCGAACCACGCCGATCGGGCCGCCTGCATACGCTCGAAGCTACGGCATGGGACCATCTCGTCGAGAGCGGTTCGATCGCGACCGCGGTTCGAGCCGCCGCCCATCGGCTTGACGTAGGGTGCGATCTGTGGCGTGGTTGGTGAGCGATGGCCGAGTGCTCGCGTCTGCCGACATCGCCACGGACCGGGCCAGACGGCGCCGCGGCCTGCTCGGACAGGACGGCACCGAGGGGGCGCTCGTGATCCAGCCCTGCCGCTGGGTTCACACGATCGGCATGCGCTTTCCGCTCGACGTGGCGTTCCTCGACCGCCAGGGCGTCGTGCTCAAGACGGTCCGCATGTCGCGCCATCGCCTCGGGGCACCCGTGCCGAAGGCCCAGCTCGTCGTGGAGGCCCAAGCTGGCGCCTTCGCCCGCTGGGGGCTGCAGGTCGGCGACATCGTCGAGGTTCGAGAGGGTGCGTGAGCGAGCCGGTTCGCTGGTGCTGGTCGCCACCCCGATCGGCAACCTGGGAGATCTCTCACCGCGCGCAGCGCAGGCCCTCGCCGGCGCTGCGCTGATCTGTGCCGAGGACACGCGCCGGGTGGCCAAGCTGCTGCGCCATGCCGGCATCACCGCCGTTCGAGTCGTGGTCGCCAATGAGCACACCGAACGTGAGCGGATCCCCGACGTGCTCGACACGCTCGCCGATGGCGGCGACGTGGCGCTCGTCAGCGACGCCGGCACGCCCGGCATCAGCGACCCCGGTGAGCGGATCGTGCGCGCCGTGCTCGACGCCGGCCACGCAGTGACGACCGTGCCCGGACCGGTGGCGGCCGTTGCAGCACTCGTCGTCAGCGGATTGTCAACGGCCCGTTTCGTCTTCGAGGGTTTCGTGCCCCGGTCGGGCACTGAACGCGCCAGGAGGCTGGCGGCGATAGCCGCCGAGCCACGCACCGTCGTGCTGTACGAGGCACCACACCGGATCGCCAGGACGATCGCCGATCTGGTGGCTGCGTGCGGGCCCGACCGCCAAGTGGTCGTCGCACGGGAGCTCACGAAGCTGTACGAGGAGGTGCAGCGCGGTCCACTCGGGGAGATCGACGTCGGAACGCCTCGGGGCGAGTACGTGATCGTGCTGTCCGGCGCGCCGCCGTCGCACGAGCCGCCCGACGACGACACGATCCGTCAGGCGCTGCGCCACGAGCTCGGACAGGGGGCCGGGACGAAGGAGGCGGCGGCCGCCGTCGCCGAGCGCTATGGCATCCCGAAACGCACGGCCTACTCGCTCGCCGTCGGTACCCTCAAAGAACGATGAGCGAATACGTCGGGTTCGCCAGTTCCGGGCCCAGCGCCGCCTTCTTCGACCTCGACCGCACATTGATCGCCGGTTCCTCAGCGTTCGTGCTCGCAACGACCGCCCGCAGGGCTGGCCTGATCCCGACACGCCAGTTCGTGGGCGACGCCTTCGCCGCGATCACATTCACGTTCCGTGGTTCGACCGACGACACGAGCGACGCCGTGCGCGTTCGCGTACTCGGCGCCGTGGCTGGCGTGCGCAGCGACGACCTCGTCAGCCTCAACGCCGAGATCCTGCCGAGACTGCTGGCCAAAGTTCGCCCCGAGGCGAGGCGGCTGCTCGACCTGCACCGCCATGCCGGGCGCAACACGTACATCCTGTCGGCGGCACCGGTGGAGATCGTCGAACCGCTGGCCCACTCGCTCGGCATGACGGCCGGAGTCGGCACGCGCAGCGAGCTACGCGATGGCGTGTACACCGGGCAGCTGGCAGGGCCGTTCTGCTACGGACCGGGCAAGGTTGAGGCCATCGCCGAGCTCGCCCGCTGGGAGGGCTTCGATCTCGGACAGTGTTACGCCTACAGCGACTCCGAGAGCGATCTGCCCATGCTGCGCGCCGTCGGACATCCTGTCGCCGTCAACCCCGATGCCAGGTTGGAGCGTGAGGCCCAGGCCAACGGGTGGCCGATCGTCCACTTCAGCCAGCGCACGCGCAACGTCGTACGCCGCACAGCGTCGGCTGTGGGCGCCTCTACCATCGCCGGCGTGTCGTTTGCCGCCGGAACGCGCTTCGCCGTAGCCCGCCACGCCACCGCCCGGTCCCGCTGGATCCCCGTCCGCCGCTGATCGCCCAGCCCCCTGCCGCTGGTCAGGGGCGTGGGATCAGGGAGATCTGACGCGACAGGGCCACGAGCCGGTCGGAGGCGTCCCACATCTCACCATCCTCGTCGAGCAATCCGCCGCTGATGAACCGGCTACGGAACAGCACCCGCAGCGGGCCGGGGACGGGAACCGCTCGAACGTGCACGGTCAGCTCGAGCGTCGGCACCCACGCAACGGGCAGGCCAGAGTTGAACACCGGTGGCGGAAACGCATCGGCGGCCAACAGCAATCCCAACTCGTCGATCGGACCGTGATCGGCGAAGGCGAGCCAGCCCGCCACTTCCGCTCGCCCGGTCGGGGAGCCGAACCGGAACCCGTCGTCACCCCGTCGCAGCCGGTTGGCCAACCGGTCGTTGATCGTGGGGAACGGCGGCTCACCCGACGCCGCAACGGGCGGGCTCAACTCGTACGGCTCTAGTTCCGGCGGCGCCCCGTCCATCCGGGCTACGTCGCTCTCGGGTGCCCGCCCGAACGTGCCGAGCAAGGTGACGAGCGGCCGGCCGTCGCGGTGCAGCGTGGCTCGCAGCGTGGCCAACCGGCGCCCGGAGCGAACGGTCTCCACGTCGACGGACGCCGGCCCCGGTGGCACCGGCGCCAGGTAGTGGCCGGTCACGGTGAGTGGTGGACGTTCGGCCATCTCGCTCATGGCCCGGGCGGCCAACGCCAGCAAGTAGCCCCCGTTGCTGGCCTGGCCGATCTCCCAGCCCGCCCGCACCGGCGCCTCGAACCTCACCGCCGGGAACCCGCCGTCCGTGAACGCAGCCACCCCACCGTCTTGTCGAGTAACCGCCGTGTCGCGCTCGAACTCGCTGGTCACGGCGGGGAAGTTACCCAGCACCGGCGTTCTGAGGCGACTCGGTAGCGTGCACCGCGTGACCCGGTTCTACGTGACGACGCCGATCTACTACGTCAACGACGCGCCCCATGTCGGTCACGCCTACACCACGGTCATCGCCGATGCCCTGGCCCGCTGGCACCGGCTCATCGGTGACGACACCTACTTCCTGACCGGCACCGACGAGCACGGCCTCAAGGTGGCCCAATCGGCCGAGGACGCCGGCATCACCGCCCTCGAGCAGGCCAATCGCAACGCCGGTCGCTTCCGCGAAGCCTGGGACCTGCTCGACATCTCCTACGACGACTTCATCCGCACCACCGAGCCCCGCCATCATGCGGCCGTCCAGCAGCTGCTGACGAAGGTCAAGGACAACGGCGACATCGAGCTCGACACGTATGAGGGCCCCTACTGCGTCTCGTGCGAGGCCTACTACCAGGAAAGCGAACTGGTCGACGGCAACTGCCCGATCCACCACGCGCCCGTCATCCGGCTGCAGGAGGAGAACTACTTCTTCCGCCTCAGCCGATATCAGCAGCGGCTCATCGACTGGATCGGCGACGATCCGGACGTGATCCAGCCAGAGTCCAAGCGCAACGAGGTGCTCGGGTTCCTGCGCCAGGGCCTCGACGACGTGTCGATCACCCGCACGTCGTTGAACTGGGGCGTGCCCGTGCCGTGGGCGGAAGGCCACGTGTTCTACGTCTGGTACGACGCGCTGATCAACTACGCCACGGCCATCGGGTACGGCACCGACGATGAGCGATTCGCCACCTGGTGGCCGAGCGTGCACCATTTGATCGGCAAGGAGATCATCCGTTTCCACTGCGTGTACTGGCCGGCGATGCTGCTCGCCGCCGGGCTCGATCCGCCCCATCGCGTGCACGTGCACGGCTGGCTGCTGCTCGGCGGCGAGAAGCTGTCGAAGACGGTGCACGGGGCGACGAAGCTGACCGACATCGCCCCCGCCCGGCTGGTGGACGACTTCGGCGTGGACGGGTTCCGCTACCACTTCCTTCGCGACGCCCCGTTCGGTCCCGACGGCGATTTCAGCTACGAACGCATGGTCGACCGCTTCAACGCCGACTTGGCCAACAACCTCGGCAACCTGCTGTCGCGGGTGGCCACGCTCGTCGGCAAGGCCTGCGGGGGCATCGGTCCCGCCC
>JACDHN010000269.1 GCA_013821025.1 Acidimicrobiia bacterium
CGCCGGGCACAACGAGTTGCCGCCCGCGCCCGTGCCGGGCAGTACCAATGGAACCGTTCCGGCCGCGCCCTACTCGAGCGCTACGAGACGCTCGTCGGACGCCGTCGACTCTCCGCTTGATGACGAGGACGGGCCGCTCATGCTCACTCGAAGTCAACGGCGAAGAACGACCCGCGCTCCGGGTCATCCATGACCTGAACGATCTGGCCGACTCGTCGTAGCTGGTTCGAAGAACTTGTGACGGTGACCCGATCGCCGATGGCAGCCTCCGGAATCTCTTCGGCAGGTACGAAGACGCTCAGTTCGTCTTCCCGGAGGGCGCGCTCGACGCTCCAGGTTCGCAGCTCGGACATCCGTTCGAACCTAGTCCGACGGGGCGCCCGGTTGTCGGTGGGATGCCAGTCGACACCCCGGACTGGGCGCGATTCATTGCAGAGTTGACAGAAACGACGCCCAGAACACCGCACGAGGGTGACGACCGCACTGGCGATGTTGCCGATGCGAGTCGACGTCGCGTCTGTGCACGGTCGTGGCGGGGTGCCTCGTCGGAACCCTGCCCAACGACTCGTCGAAGCGGTCCGACGCGTCGGGTGACCGGCGCGTCGGTCACGCTCTCATCTCCACCTACCGAACTTCGTGCGGGAGGAAGCCTCGGAATCCGATAGGACTAGGGGATGAAAAAGCTTCTCTTCCTGCTCGGAGCGGGCGCCGCCGCGGCCTACTTTCTCGACCCCGACAATGGGAACCGCCGTCGCACCGACGCCAAAACCACGTTGGATTCTTTCGGTCGCCCGACGCGGTCGGCTTCGCCGACTGCCTGATGCCCGCACCCGACCACGACCTTTGCAAAGGACCCCACCGATGAAGTACTCGAAGATCTCCGACCAGGCCGCCGACGTGGCCTCCACACTCACCGAGACCGTTGGTGACGCGCTGAGCACCGGGCTCGACAGGAGCAAGGCCCTCGTCTCGACTGCCGCCGATCGTCTGCCCGACACCTCGACCGCCGCCGACTGGACGCGACATCACGTTCCCGGTCTGGCTCCCCCCAAGCGCCGTCGAACCGTCAGATCATGGCTTCCGCTCGTCGGAGCGATCGCCGTCGTTGCGGCGCTCGTGTGGTGGTTCCGTCGCGACGCCGACGACATGACGTACGAGAGCACGCGCTCCTGATCGCCTGACCGGATCGGGCTACGAGCTCGACGCCGGAGCCTCGCCATGCCCGACCACCCTGGCTCGCCCGCCGTCTTCGGGGTCGTCGGCTGGATCGTCGGCGATCAGGCGCATGGCCTCCAAGCTGCGGCGCAACAGCCTCGACACATGCATCTGGGAGATCCCGACTCGTTCGGCGATCTCGGCTTGCGAGCACTCCAAGTAGTACCGCAGGCGGATGATCTCCTGCTCGCGCTCGGGCAACACCTCGATCAACCGGTCGACGATGACGGCGTCCTGAACGCTGAGCAGCGCGGCGTCGTCCTCGCCGAGCGCTGCCGGAACGCGATCCTCGTCGGTGGCGTCGAGACTCGAGGGCGTCGACGCCCCGCCGGCGGCGACCGCCTCGACCACCTCATCGGTGGAGATCTCGAGATACTCGGCCACCTCGGCGACGGTCGGGGAGCGCCCGAGTTGCTGCGCCAACTGCTCACCGAGCTTGGCGACGTAAAGCGATCGCTCCTTGACAGCGCGAGGGACCCTCAGGGTCCATGTCGTGTCACG
The DNA here is from genome assembly GCA_013821025.1 of Acidimicrobiia bacterium. Lineage (GTDB taxonomy): Bacteria > Actinomycetota > Acidimicrobiia > Acidimicrobiales > Ilumatobacteraceae > JACDHN01. Next base: position 1,717 of record JACDHN010000269.1, read on the forward strand.
GAAGTGACGCTTGAGCTCGCCCTCGATCGTGCGGCCGGCGAAAGCCGAGAACGGCACGCCCCGTGAGACATCGAATCGCTCCACGGCCTTCACCAGGGCGAGGAATGCCACCTGGCGAAGATCTTCGTCGATCCCCCGTCCCGAATAGCGACGGGCGATGTGGGCAGCGAGGCCCAGGTTGGCCTCGACGAGCTGGTTACGCACGCTGCGGCGCCGGTCACCGGCGTACTGCTGCCAGAGGGCGGCGTCGTTGTACGTACGCGCGGGTGTCGCCTGACCGTCGGATCGGTCGGACACGGCGCCTGTCGTTGGGTCGTTCACGGCGAGGGGTCGTTCACGAGGGCGTCAGGAGGCGGACACGGTGAGCTGGAAGCCCGACGCGGTGACGCCGTAGTCGTCGGTCACCGCCGTCAGGATCCGGTAGGCCAACTCGTCGAGCTCCACGGTGAGTGGCGTGGCGTCGTCGGCATCCAACACGTCGCCGGAGATGCGTAGACGAGCTGCACCCGCATCGTTGTGATCCGACGCGAATGTGACGCATACGCGATGCTCGGGGTCGAGCGTCTCGATGAGGATGGTCAGCAGCTCGTTGGTCCCGACCCGCACGCGATCGAGATCGTCGAGATCAAAACCGGCGTCGGCCGCCAAAGACGCGGCGACCACCCGGGCCGCCGACAGGTACCGGACGTCGGCCGGGATGACGAGCTCGACATGCTCCCCCGACATGGTCCGAGGAAGCAAGGACATGCTGGTCACCGCCGCGAGGAGCGGTCCCTGATCGAGTCGATGATCGAGCTCAGGCGGTCCTTCACCGTCTCCAGGAAGCTCTTCGCCTTCGCGGAGACTTGATCACCCTTACCCTCACGCTCGAGACGCCTGTCGTCGGTAGCGTCGCCCAGCGCCTCTTTGGCCTTGCCCTTGCCTGCTTCGAACTTCTCGGTCATGTGGACTCCTCTCTCGTGACACACCCGGTCGCGTGCGACCGGGTGCGTCCCTACAACGTTCAGTTTGTTCCTGCGATCAGATCATGATCGCGCTCGATCAGGAGAATACGGAAACGCCTCCTGGGCCCACCAGCAGCCCGACGATGATCAGCACTGCGCCCCACATGTATTCCTTGCGGAACAGGGCGAACAGGCCGGCAACGACGAGGATCACGGCCAAGATCCAGAGCAACGTTTCCATTTGAGGTCTCCCTTACGTATGCGCCGTCAGTGTTGACGGCTGCGTTCGACAGGTCGTCTGTACCCGGCCCCAGTTTCAGCCAAACGTTTCACGCCGCCCCCGACAACGAAAACCGGCATGTGATCACCAAGCGATCGTCTGCCTCGTGAACCTGCACGGAATCGCACAGTTGGCGAATGATGGCCAAGCCGCGACCCGACCTGGCCATCGGTTCTGGCAGCAACCACTCCTCCGTCGGACGGGGCAGCTCATCGCCGATGGCGCTCGACGCCGTGACCTCGACGCTGCCTGGTTCGGCCCAGATCTCCAGGCGCACGCGGCCGCCTGCGCCGTGTTCGATGGCGTTCGTGACGAGCTCACTGGCCACGAGCGTCAGGTCGATCTGCTGCGTCGGCGAGAGGTCGAACGACCGTGTACCTTCCTCGGTCGTCCTTCGTGCCCAACGGAGATAGCGAACCTTCGACGGGATGCTCAGCACGAGGCGACGATGAGAGACGCCCCCTTCGCCGCCCTTCGAAGTCTGAAGCGTCACGTTGAGAGTGGTACCCCTTGCGCTGGTTCTGGCAAACAGTATGGATCCGCACGACCGGGGCAAGTCCGGAATGGTGACAGCAGGCAGAATTGTGCTTATCGTTTGAGCCTGTGAACGATTCCGCTGTGCCTAAGGCGCTCGTCAAGTTCGCGCGGAGCACTCGCCACGGTCTCGTCACCCACGGTGGCGACGGCACCATCACGTGGTGCAACGCGGCAGCGGCGCACCTGCTCTGTACGACTTCCGACCAGCTGTGCGGCAGCCGGGGGTTCGGTGACAAGACCCAGCTCACCCATGCCGACGGCACACCGCTCGACCCGTCCGCACTGCCGTCGACGGCGGCGCTGCGAAGCGGGCGCGACCATGCCGAAGGAGTCATGGGGCTGCGTGGCGCCGACCACGAGGTCGGCCGGTGGATCGAGGTGGAGTCGCACGTGACGAGCGACGAAGATGGTCCGTCGGTCGTGTCGCTGCTCATCGACATCACAGACCGTTACGAGACTCGCAGCGAGGTCGCAGCCACCCTGCGGACGTTCCAGCTCAGCCTGCAGCCGTCCTGGATCCCGTCGCTGAAGGGTGTCGAGGTGGATGCCCGCTGTCGACCGGCTTCGGGCACACTCGTCGGGGGCGGCGACTTCTACGACGTGCTCGAGCTCGGCGACAACTGCGCTGCGTTCTTTCTCGGCGACATGCAAGGGCACGGAATCGGTCCGGCTACCGAGACGTTCGTCGCCCGCCACACGCTCCGGGCGGCGGCGTACCATGCCGGAGACCCATCGACCGCCCTCGATTGGCTCCACCAGGCCCTGCAGTCATCGATCAGCGGACGATCGTGCACGGCCGCCTTCGGACGGGTGGAGCGTTCGGGCGATGGCGCACGCGTCGAGTACAGCCTGGCCGGCCATCCGCAGCCGCTGCTGTTACGCCGCCAGGCGGCGGCCGAGTTCCATGGTGAGGGC
>JACDHN010000270.1 GCA_013821025.1 Acidimicrobiia bacterium
GTCCATGCCGAGATGATGACGGCGACGGCCCGTGGAGAGGCCGGTTCGGCCGGCGACCGGTTGGCCTGCCTCGACATGCCCCTGTCCTGATCACGCGCAGAGCTCCTGCTTCGACCGCCCTGCGCTGTGGAGGGCCGAGCCGGTACCCTCGGGATCCGTGCACTGTCCGATGTGTGGCGCCGAGGACACGAAGGTGGTCGACTCCCGCCTCGCCGGGGCCGGTGACGCCGTCCGTCGCCGGCGGCGCTGCGAGGAGTGCTCGTACCGGTTCACCACGTTCGAGCGCGTCGACGAGGTGCCACTCGTGGTGATCAAGTCCGACGGCACCCGTCAACCTTTCGACCGGGCGAAGGTGACGGCCGGCATCCGAGCGGCTTGCAAGGGCCGGGGCGTGTCCACCGGCGACGTCGAGGCAATCGGCGACGAGGTGGAAGATCTGTTGCGTGCCGAAGCCACCAGGTCCGAGACCGGCGCCGTGAGCTCGGCGGCGATCGGGTTGGCCGTGCTCGAGCGTTTGCGGGTGCTCGACGACGTCGCCTACCTGCGGTTCGCCAGCGTTTACAAGAACTTCGACGCCGCCTCCGACTTCCACCGTGAGCTGGAGCTGCTCGACAAGCTCAGCGCCGAGTCGTCCAGCGGCTGAACACGAAACCTCCGTCGTCCACGAGCAGATGGGCGAGATCGAGGTCGGCGCTCGTACCGGCACCGACGACCGCTCGAGGCCCAGCTCCACCGGCGATCCGTGGGGCGAGCGTGAGGTTGAACTCATCGACGCAGCCGGCGTCGACGAGCCAGCCGTTCAACGTCGGCCCGCCCTCGACCTGCACGACACCGACGGGCCGCCCGACCAGCTCGTGCACCCGCGACAGCATGGCGGCGGCATCGACCGAGGCGTCACCGACGCGCAGCGTCGGCACGTCGAGGTGCGGACCGGACTCGGGCATGATCAAGAATCCGGCGCCGCTGGAGAACAGCGGACCCGACATGTCGAGCGAACCGCCTGAGGTGACGACACCGACGCGCTGACCCGGAGTCTTCGGCGGTCCGTAGCGTTCGGTCCGTACCGTGCCGGCACCGACGACGACCAGGTCGGCAGCCGCTCGTGTGGCCGACAGCACGGCGGTGTCGGAGGCGTTCCCGAGCGGGCCCGACGCGCCGTTCATGGTGGTCGCGCCGTCCACACTTGCCACCATCGTGATCATCACCCAAGGCCGCCCCGGGGGTGGCGAGCGATCCGGATCGCCGTATGCGTCGGCGATGCGCACGTCGGCGGCCGGTTCGGGATGCAGGCGGCGCAGCGTGCGGTCCACACAGCGATCTTGACACAGGCATCGTGGCGGATGGCTCGGGACCGGTGCTGTGGACAAACGCGCCGTCGTCCACACGAAGTTTTCCGGGAATCCACATGTTGCACCCCTTCCTTCCCACAGGGAGAGTGCGTAGCTTTGGCAATCGTGCCGGTTCGCCGGGCGACACGCGGAAGGATCTCGTCGGCCACCTGGCCGATGTGGGGCACCCGGCCCCTGTGCCCTGGACCTGCGATGCCGCTCGCGAACCGGCGCAGCCTGGAGCTGTTGCTGTGCGCGTCGCGTTCGTCCAGGTCACGGCGATGTTTTCGCCCGAAGTGCGTTTGCCATTGACAGCGGGGTAATTACGATGATGTAATCTCTGAGCTACGTGCCACAACTGCTGGTGGCACAACGGGGGTGTCGGATGACCGGACCACAAGATGTTGTGGTCGGAGGTTATCCGGCGAGACTGGTCCACATCCAGTCCCGTCCCGCCGTCTCGCACTTCAGGATCTCGCACGACACCAGGCTCCCGCCGGAGCCTGCAGGAAGGATTTCGACATGTCACTGGCGCCGGAACGTCTCTCCATCGGCCTTCGCAGGTTGTTCACGTCACGGGGAGTCGATCCTTATGACGAGGTGGTCTGGGAACGACGTGACGCCCGCATCAGCAACTGGAAGGACGGCGCCGTCGCCTTCGAGCAGATCGGCGTGGAGTTCCCCCAGTCGTGGTCCGTCAACGCCTCCAACATCGTCTCGCAGAAGTATTTCCGGGGTACAGTCGGCACGCCCGAGCGCGAGTCGTCTCTGCGTCAGGTCGTCGACCGGGTAGCGGACACGATCACGCAGTGGGGCGCAGAGGGTGGCTACTTCGCCGACGACGACGAGACCGAGGCGTTCCGGGCCGAGCTCAAGTACATCCTCGTGACCCAACGGGCAGCGTTCAACAGCCCGGTGTGGTTCAACATCGGCGTCAAGGGCGTGCCCCAGCAAGCGTCGGCGTGTTTCATCCTGTCCGTCGACGACACGATGACCTCCATCCTCAACTGGTACCGGGAAGAGGGCATCATCTTCAAGGGCGGTTCGGGGGCTGGAGTCAACCTGTCACGCATCCGCTCCAGCTACGAGCTGCTCGAGGGCGGTGGAACGGCGTCGGGGCCTGTCAGCTTCATGCGCGGCGCCGACGCCTCGGCCGGCACCATCAAGTCTGGAGGCAAGACTCGGCGCGCCGCCAAGATGGTCATCCTCGATGTCGACCATCCCGACATCGAAGAGTTCGTGTGGTGCAAGGTGCGCGAGGAGCGCAAGGCGCGCGTGCTGCGAGACGCCGGGTTCGACATGGACCTCGACGGGATCGATTCGCACTCGACGCAGTACCAGAACGCCAACAACTCGGTGCGTGTCACCGACGAGTTCATGCAGGCCGTCGCCGACGATGCCGACTGGGCGCTCGTCGCCGTGACGTCGGGTGAGGAGATGCGCCGCGTGCGCGCCCGCGACCTGTGGCGCCAGATCGCCGAGGCGGCGTGGGACTGCGCCGATCCGGGTCTGCAGTTCGATACCACGATCAACAGGTGGCACACCGCCCACACCACCGGCCGGATCAACGGAAGCAATCCTTGCTCCGAATACATGCACCTCGACAACAGTGCGTGCAATCTGGCGTCGATCAACCTGCTCAAGTACCTCGACGGCGAGGGCGTGTTCGACGTCGACGCCTTCACCCACACGGTCGAGGTGATGTTCACGGCGCAAGAGATCCTCGTCGGCCGCGCCGATTACCCGACGCCGTCCATCGCCGAGACGAGCCGTCGCTTCCGCCAGCTCGGCCTCGGGTACGCCAACCTCGGCGCCCTGCTCATGGCGCTCGGCTACCCGTACGACTCGGCGGAAGGCCGGGCGTGGGCAGGGGCGTTGACGTCGCTGATGACCGGGCACGCCTACGCCACCAGTGCCCGCACGGCCAGCCGCATGGGACCGTTCGCCGGCTACGCCGACAACGAGGAGCACATGCTGCGCGTGCTGCGCATGCACCGCGATGCAAGCCACCAGATCGACGGTGCGGATGCCGTGCCGCCCGAACTGCTCACAGCCGGTCAGGAGGCGTGGGACACTGCCGTGCGCGACGGCACAGAGTTCGGGGTGCGCAACTCCCAATCCACGGTCCTCGCACCCACCGGTTGCCTCGTGGGTGGGTCACTCGTTGCTACCGACCAAGGCCTGGTGCGCCTGCGCTCGGTCGGTGACCCCGACGGCGCGAAGTGGCAGAACGTCTCGTTCGGCGTGCTCACCGACGAGGGCACGCAAGAGGCGAGCAGGTTCTATGTCAACGGTCTCGAGCAGGTCGTCGACGTGCGCACCAGCCGTGGATACCGAATCGCAGGCACCACAAAGCACCGCATCAAGACCATCGACGACCACGGCGAATGGGTGTGGCGCCGTTTCGCCGATCTGCGGCCAGATGACCGTGTCCCACTGGCGCTCGGCCAGCTCATCGGCACACCGAAGGTCGTCGTCCTGCCGCCGCTCTCCGAGAAGATGGCGTGGGCAGGAGAGCACCACGTCACGACGCCCACCAGGATGAGCCACGAGCTCGCAGAGCTGGTCGGCTACTTCATGGGGGATGGTTCGCTGCACGCCCGCGGGCTGCGGCTGTGCGTGACCGACGGCGACGACGATGTCGTTCAGCGGCTCGAAGTCCTCGCCAAGGAGCTGTTCGGCATCCAGGTGCACGCCCAGCCGAACGCCGGGTACGTGAGTGTCGAGCTGCACTCGGTGCGGCTGGCAGAGTGGTGGCAGGCCTGCGGTTTCGCCAAGCGGCGACCGCACGAGGGCCACGTCGGCAAGGGATACGTCCCGCATGTGCCCGACGCCGTGTTGCACAGCAACGACCCGGCCGTCTACCGGGCGTTCCTGCGGGGCCTGTTCGAAGCGGATGGGACGGTCACTGCCGGCTACCCGTCATGGACGACCGCGAAGGCTGAGTTCGCCGACGAGGTGCAAACGCTGCTGCTGGCGCTCGGCTTCGTCACCACGCGTTCGGCGCAGGTCAGCGGGCGCGGTTCGGCACTGTCGGTGGTGCGC
>JACDHN010000271.1 GCA_013821025.1 Acidimicrobiia bacterium
GTGTCCAACGATCGTTGGCAGATCTCGATCAACGCATCGGCCCAGTCCACACTGGGATCACCATCGTGGAACAAGGCGTCACGGCACTCACGCATCGCCGTCTCGAACACGCGGTAATCATCAGGTGCCAGGACGCCACGCACCTGGCCGACACCGTCGCTGTCGGTGCCCATCGACACCGACGATACCGCCACGCCGTCCGGGGCCGCCTCGACAGGTCCGGGTGCGGGCTGGGTGCTCTCACCGTTGGCGGCGGCGTTGCGGCGCTCGACTTCTGCATCGCTGGTGAACGGGTACTTGCGCACCACCATGGAGAGCTGCTGCACCGTGAGCACCCTGGCCAGGCCACAGATCTCGGCGTCCGTGTAGGCGGGCGCCTTAACAGCCAGGACGACCTGATCCAAGGACAGCTCACCGTTGTCGAACGCTGCCATCACCAACGGGTGCTGTTCGGCGCGCCTGGCGACAGCGAGAACCTTCTGGGCGGTGCTGGTGGTGATACCGGCCTGCCAAGCAAGCCAATGCGACGCTGAGTGGATCCCGATCTGCTTCCATGCCTCCCCAACAAGCGCCCTCTCGACCAGACGTACCAGACGTGCCTGCTGGGCGTTGACATGGCCACAGACCCCCGCCAACGACGCTTGCAAGGCTTCGATGGACCGCTCATCCATGACCTCATCGTACATCAGTTCGCACTATCCAGGCAACGCCAATGGGCTCATATAGTGCTGACAGTTCGAGGCAGCATGCCGGAGGTCGGCGTTCAGAACGAGCGGGCCAGGCGGCGGGCTTCGTAGATGGCCAGGCTGGCCCGACGCGGGGCGACGCAGTCGCCGATGGCGTGGTGGGCGACGCCGGCGGCGACCAGCTCAGCGGCCAGCGTCGTGCGAGCCACCGGCGTCTCCGCCACGACCAACCAATCAGCCGGACGATGGTCCTCGGCGCCGGTCAGCGTCGAGCGCAACACCGCCCCGCCATCTGCCCATGCCAGCACGACCGTCGACGTCACGACCTCGCCGCCGGCCTGCGCGAAGCGCCAGCGTGCGGGCCCGTCGGCAGCGCTGTGGAACAGCCCGGCCGCGGCGGAGGCCGCCGATGTCACGAGTGTGACCTCGCATCCTCGTTCCTGGAGGAACATTGCCGTCCCGATCCCGCGCCAGTCGCCGAGGTCGTCGAGCAGCACCACCCGGCCATCGGGACTGACCCGCTCGTCGAGCACGTCGTCCACCGCCGCCACCCGCTCGCCGTCGATCCCTGGCAGCCGGTCGGGTAAGAGATGGGCACGCTGAAAGCCGGCACGGGCGGGCGTGGCGCCGGTGGCGACGACGACATGATCGGCACCGGCAGCGACGACCGTCGCCACGTCGGCGGCACTGGAGACCAGGACGTCGACGCCGAGGCGGGAGAGTTGGCGTTCGTACCAGGCGAGGTGGTCGAGGATCTGATCACGCGAGGGCTGGAGACCGGCGAGGCGCCATTGGCCGCCGAGCCGCTCGGCCGCCTCGAGCAACGTGACGGCGTGGCCTCGCTCGGCGGCGATGCGCGCAGCCTCCAGTCCGCCGGGCCCACCGCCGACGACGAGCACGTGGCCAGGATCGGTCGACGGTTCGAACCGATCACCACCCCACTCGAGCTCCCGGCCGGCCGACGGGTTCACGAGGCACGAGATCCAGTAGTCCCTCGATCGCCTGCCCCAGCACAGTTGGTTGCACGAGATGCACGGCCGCACCTCGCCTGCCGCTCCCCTCCTCGCCTTGGCGACGAGGTGCGGATCGGCGATCTGACCACGCACGATGGAGACCATGTCGGCGTGGCCGGCGGCGAGCACCTCCTCTGCTGCCGCAGGGGTCCGGATGTGGCTCTCGGCCTGGACGACGGCGTGGCGCACGACGTCCTTCAACGCAGCGGCGAACGGCTCGCCGAGGCGAGCGGGGTACAGCGAGGTCGGCATCAGCGCGGCGAAGTCGAAGTAGCTGCCCGTGCCGCACGTGAAGTAGTCGACGAGCGCCCGCTCGTCGTGCCAGGCGACCACCTCCTGCAGTTCGGCCACCGACAGCGAACCTTCTGATTCGGGATCGAGGTTCACGGCCAGCCCGACGACGAAGTCGTCACCGCAGGCGGCGCGGATGCGATCGAGCACGGTCGCCGAGAAGCGCACCCGGTTCTCCAGCGAGCCGCCCCAACGGTCGTCACGCCGGTTCGACCACGGCGTCCAGAACTGATCCACCAAGGCGTGATAGGCGGCGAACACCTCGACGCCGTCGAACCCACTCGCCTGGGCGCGAGCTGCGGCTCGCACGAAACCGTCGACGAGCTCCTCGATCTCGCCCTCCGAGACGGCGTGGCTACCGTCGGCGTCGTGAAGTGAGGGCAGGCCGGACGGCGACCAGCTGGGTTCGAATGAGTTGTCGGAATCCCCGTGCTGGCCGACGTGGTACAGCTGCTGGATCATCACGATGCCGCCACCCGTCTGGTCCCCGGCCTCGTGGCAGGCGTCGGTGAGCCGGCGGAAGTGGGGCACGACGGTGTCGTCGTCGACGCGGAAATTGCCACGCGTCAGCACCGCCGTGCGGTGGATCGGGATGGGCTCGACGACGATCATCCCCGCCCCGCCAAGGGCCCGCTCACGGTAGTAACCGATGTGGCGCTCCGATGGCAGACCGTCCTCGCCCATGTTCGTGGTATGGGCGCCGAAGTTGATCCGGCAACGCAGCGTGCGGTGGCGCAGGCGGAGCGGTTCGAAGACGTGCGGGAAATCCTTCACTGGCCCGCACTCCAGCGACGCCAGGCGAAGCGGGCGGTCATCAGGTCGAGGTGACCGCCGCCGCCGTTCTCGAACAGGGTGATGGCATCGGCATCGGCGCGCCCTGGTACGTCGCCACGGCACAGCTCCCACAGGTCCGCACGCACGTCGTCGGCCGTGATCAAACCGGCCGCCAGGGGGATGACGAGATCGCCGTCCTCGGTGAGCGTGGCCAGGCGGTCGTCGACATACACATCGGACCGCACGACCGCCTCGTCATCGACCTCGCGGTGGTCGGGCAGGAACGAGCCAACGAGGTCGAGGTGGGTCCCTGGCCGCAGCCAACGCCCTTCGACGAGCGGGTCTTTCGCCATCGTCGCCGTGCTGATCACGTCGGCCTCGCTGACGGCAGCATCGAGCAAGTCGACGACGATGCCGCCGACGGCAGCCGCCACCGACTCGGCCCCGGCAGGCGTGCGGTTCCAGACGAGCACCCGCTCGATCGACGGCCGCACCGCACGGTGGGCAGCGACCAAGTGCGGAGCCAGCCCACCGGCACCGACGATGAGCAGCGTGCTGGCGTCATCACGAGCGAGGAAGCGGGCGCCGAGCGCCGAGTCGGCGGCCGTCTTGCGGTACGTCAGCTCGGTCCCGTCGACGAGCGCTGTCGGCTCGCCCGTCATGCCGTCGAACAGGACGTACAACGCCTGCACCGACGGGCGGCCGGCGGCCCGGTTGCGGGGGAACACCGTGACGAGCTTGATGCCGATCGCCTCGTCGGGTTGCCAGGCCGGCAGGGCGAGGAACGACTCGTGCGAGCCGTCGGGCCCGAACACGACGCGCTGCGAGACGGGTGCCGGCAAGCCGTGGGCAGCCTGCAGCTCGTCGACGAGCTCTCCGTACGGCAGCAGGCGGGCGACGCCCTCGCCGTCGATGACGGGCAACTGGGGCAGAACGGCCATCGATTGTTGCCGTCAGGTGGCGACGGCGTCGAGCTGGCCGACGAGGCGGGCACTGATGCGCCGCGCCGTTTCGGCGACGAGGTTGGCAATGTCGTCCTGGGACCCGTCGGCCGGGAACCGGTAGGCAGGGCCATGAGCGTGCACCGCAGCCACGGCCTCGGTTCCGGCCCCGAACACGGGCGCAGCCACCGAGCTGATCCCCGGCACGAACTCCTCACACGTCCACTCCACTCCTCGCGCGGCGATGGCGTCGAGGCGAGTGCGAAGGTCACCGGCGTCGATCGTCGTCCCCGCTACGGACGCCACGAGAGGGCCGGTGAGGTACCGCTCCCGGTCGTTGCGCGGCAAGTGAGCGAGCAGCACCAGGCCGGACGAGGCGCTGTGGGCGGGGAGACGCTCGCCCGTCCAGTCGCGCACCTGCACCAGGTTGTCGGCGTCGACCTGGTCGAGGTACACGACGTCGCGCCCGTCGAGCACCGACAGGCCAGCGATCTCACCCAGGGCGTCAACGAGCTCGACGAGGTGCGGGCGGGCAACATGGATGATGTTGCGTCCTGGCAAGGCGCCGGCGGCGATGTCGATCATGGCGTCACCGATCCGGTACGTCGTGCCGGATCCCGATTGCTCGACGGCGCCGAGCTCCTGCA
>JACDHN010000050.1 GCA_013821025.1 Acidimicrobiia bacterium
GAGGTGCTGCCCGTGTACATCTACCGCGAGGCGATCCGCTTCTCCGAGATCGGCTACGGGGCGGCGATCTCGGCGATCATGCTGGTGATCAACCTGATCATCGCCCTCGGCTACCTGCGCGCTGGTCGGAGCCGGGCGTGAAGCCCTTCGTCCACCGCGTGCTGTTCGCCGCCTTCGCCTCGCTCATCGGGGCGTTCTTCGCCCTACCGATGCTGTGGCTCGTGTTCGCTCCGTTCGACGAGTCGCCGAGCCTCTCCGCCGCCGTGCCCAGACCGCCGACGCTCAGCAACTTCGGCGACCTGTTCGACAACCCGCAAGTGCTGCGTTCGCTCGGCAACTCTCTGCTGCTCGTCGGCGGCGTCGTCGGTCTGGTGCTGATCGTCGGCGCCCCTGCCGCCTACGTGCTGAGCCGCATCCGGTTCCCAGGGCGCAACCTGTTCCTCTACATGCTGCTGTTGCTCTCCTCGGTGATCACAGGAGCGGCGGCGATCGTGCCGCTGTACCTGTTGATCTTCGGGCTCAACCTCATCGACTCGTTCTCGGGCGTCACGCTGGCGCTGGCGGGCGGCATGCTGCCGGCGTCGATCTTCATCCTCAAGGACTTCACCGACTCGATCCCGCGCAGTTACGAGGAGTCAGCCAGGGTGTTCGGGGCGTCGACGTTCCAGGCCTTGCGCGACGTCGTGTTTCCCGTCGTGCGGCCAGGTCTGGCCGTGATCGCAGTGTGGACGGCGGTCCAGGTGTGGGGGAACTTCCTCGTGCCCTTCATCCTGCTGCGGACGCCGGACAAGTCGCCGGCTGCGGTGCTGATGTACAGCTTCTACACAGAGGGCGGTCAGCCGAACCTGCGACTGATCTCGGCATTCTCCCTGCTCTACACCGTTCCCATCCTCGTGCTCTACATCTTTGTCAACCGCAGGTACGGATTCCGCTTCCACGGAGGGATCAAACGCTGATGCCAGGTGTCGAGATCGCCAGCATCACCAAGGAGTTCGCAGGCGGCGTCACGGCGCTGGACGCGCTCGACCTGTCGATCGAGGATGGTGAGTTCTTCGCCCTGCTCGGGCCGTCGGGGTGCGGCAAGACGACGCTGCTGCGCACGATCGCCGGGCTCGAGCCCGCCACGTCGGGGAGCCTCCACATCGGCGAGCGCGATGTCACCGGCCTGCCGCCTGGCGAACGCAACGTGGCGATGGTGTTCCAGGACTACGCGTTGTACCCGCACATGACGGTGCGTGAGAACATCGCCTACCCGCTGAAGATCAAGAAGGTCGCCCGCCAGCAACGCAACGAGGAGGCTGAGGGCGCCGGCGGGAGCCTGTCACTCGACGCCCTGATGGACCGCCGGCCCGGCCAGCTCTCAGGAGGCCAGCAGCAGCGCGTGGCGCTTGCCAGGGCGATCGCCTGCCGCCCCGACGTGTTCCTGTTCGACGAGCCGCTGTCCAACCTCGATGCCCGGTTGCGGTTGGAGGCACGCGGGTTCCTCAAGCAGCTGCAGCACGACCTGGCCACAACCGCCGTCTACGTGACCCACGATCAGAGCGAGGCGCTGGCGCTCGCCGACCGGATGGCGGTGATGGAGCTCGGTGAGATCCGCCAGGTCGGTACGCCTGCAGCCCTGTTCCATCGCCCGGCCAACTTGTTCGTGGCCGGCTTCATCGGGTCGACGCCGATGAACTTGATCACCGGCGTCGTCGGCGCCAGCGGCGTGGCCTTCGCCGGTGGCGTGCTCCCGGTGGCCGAGACGTCGGCCCCTCATGGCGCCGACGTCGTCTACGGCATCCGACCCGAGTACGTCGGGCTCGCCGGACCCGGCGAGACGCTCGCCGGCAGCGTCAAGGTCACCGAGAACCTTGGAGCGCAGTTTCTCGTGACCGTCGAGCTCGGCGAGGCGCAGATCCGGGCGACGGTCCCGGAGGGTGAGGAGCCGCAGATCGGCGATCGTGTCGGGGTGACGCCGGACGCACGGCGAGCACTGCTCTACGACGCCGCGGAGGGGACGCTTTTGGCATGACGTCAGGCGTGGCGGAGACGGTCGGTGACGCGACGTTTGGCGGCTTCGAGGTCACCGACGGTGCGCTCGATGGCGCCGCTCTGACGGCAGAACACGAACCGGCACTCGACGACCGGACGGCCCGTGGCCGCCTCGACGGCTGTGGCGTAGACCGCTCCCTGTACCTCGTAGTAGTCGAGCTTCGCATCGACGTCGGCCTCGGAGGGCACGGTGTCGGTTTTGTAGTCGACGACCATGAGACCATCGTCGCCGTCCACGAGCAGATCGATGTAACCCTCGACGGCCCGGTCCTGCACGGGTGCAGCGACGAACAGCTCCTTGTAGTGAGGGCAGCGTCGGGCAAGCGCCACAGCGTCGGAGGCCAGCGCCGATCGCACCATCGCCGCCACCTGGTCGGCCAGCTCGGGCACCACTTCCAGTTCGGCCTCGCGCGCCGCCACCCGGTCGACGAGCGGATCGCTGGGATCGATGGACAAGTCGAGCGCTTGCAGGGCAGCGTGCACAGCGCGCCCGATGGCCGTGCCGGCACGCCCGCGCCGCCACGCCGGGGTACTCCGCCCATCATCGTCGCCGCTGGAGTCGATCCAGACATCCATGACGACGTCAGGGTCCTCGGCCACGAGCTCGACGTCTCGGTCGTCGTCGCCGGCGTCGTCGGCGTTGGCACCGCTGCCGTGATCCGAGTCGCTCGATCCCGATCCGGGAGCGGGTCGATCCGCCAGCCCTGCCACGCCGGTGGCCGAGAACACCCGACGCCGTACGCCCGCAGCACGCAGTGAGTCCCGTTCGGCAATCCACGCCGACCGCTCCTGCTCAGCCCGTGGCACGTCCTGGCTGGCGGTCGGGCCGGGCGCCGAGTCGACTGAGCCGACGTCGATCACCGGTGCCGCGTCGGCGGGCCGGGCGCGAACGCCGGTCCCTTCGGATGCTTCTGTAGCGTCGGAGGATCCAGACGGCTGGAAGGGGCGCCATCTCTGCGGACACGCTTGGGAGTGCCGCCACAGCTGGTGACCGTACGACTCGTCGCCCACCCCCGCCTTGCTGAGCTTGTGGTAGCCGCTGACGACGAGGTGGTCGCGGGCGCGGGTCGTGGCCACGTAGAGCAGTCGCAGCTTCTCCTCCACATCCATCTCGTCTTCGATGTCAGCGCGAGCGTCGTAGCCCTCGGTGCGCAGGTTGGTGCCGAGCTTCACCTCAGGTCGGCCGCCCTCCCACACGACGCGCACCCCGCTGCGCGTTACCGCCGGCTTCGTCGTCATGCCCGAGACGATGGTGATCGGAAACTCGAGCCCTTTGGCACCGTGCACGGTCATCACCCGCACGCCGACGTCGTCAGTCTCGGGCAGCAGCGGTTCGTGGACCCGTGCACCATCGGCACGTTGCAGCTCCGCCCATTCGAGGAACGCCCGGTGCCCGTGCTGTCCAGCGTCCTCGAACGCCCGGGCCTGGTCGATCAGGAAGCGCAGGCGGCGCCACACCTCGCGGGAACGATCGGCGCCGAAGGCTGCGAGGAACGCCTGACGTTCACGCACGAGACGGTCGACGAGCGTCGCCGGACCCATCCACCACCGCTGTTCCCACAGCGAACGCAGGTGATCGAGCGCCACACCCACCGGACCGTCCCTCAACTCGTCCGGAACGGGTCGATCGAGCGCCCACCGTCCGCCGGCGTCGTGATACGTGAACAGGTCGACGTCGGAGCAGGCGTACAGCGGCGAGCGCAGCGCCTTCACGAGGGCGATCTCGTCGGCTGGATCGTCGATGGCGCGGACGGCCGCCAGCACATCGGAGATCTCCTGGGTGGCGAACACCAACGATCCGGTGTCGAGCCGGTACGGCACGTCGCAACCGTCGAGCGCCGTGCGCAGGTACGGCAGCGACGTGCGCGTCGGGATCAGCACCGTAACGTCGGACAGCACGGCATCGCGCCACTGTCCGGTGCGGACGTCGAGCACGCGCCAACGGTCGGGATCGTCGCGGATGTCGGAGATGACGGCGGCCACGTCGGCCGCCTCGGCCTCGCGAAGGGCGGGAGCCAGCACGCCTGTCCGCGGGCCGCCGAAGATCACCGGCCGGTGGTCGACGCCTGGCTCCTGGGTCCTCCCAGCGGCCAGTGGCTCGTAGCGCGGCTGGCGATTCGGTTGTTCGACCATCAACGTCTCGAACAAGCCGTTGATCCAGGTGAGGATCGGTTCCACCGTGCGGAAGTTCGTGGTCAGGCGGATCGGACCGGTGTCGGGCGAGAAGCGGCGACTCGCCCTCAGGAACAGTTCGATGTCGGCGCGTCGGAATCGGTAGATCGACTGCTTCGGGTCGCCGACGAAGAACAGCCGTCCGGGCGTCACCTCGATGTCGGCCCACGACGCAGGTGGTTGGCCGTCGATGCTTCCGGCGATCATCGTCGCCAGCTCGATCTGCAACGGGTCGGTGTCCTGGAACTCGTCGAGCAGTAGGCACGAGTACCGCTCGTGGAGTGCCGTCCGCGAGCTCTCCGAGCTGCGCAGGACGCGCCCGGCCAGAACGAGCAGATCGTGGAACTCGAGCCGCCCCTCCAGGCGACGATCTTCGGCCGCTCGCAGGATCTCTTTGGCCACCATCGGGAGCAGCCTTCGCAGCACCTGATCGGCCTCGGTCCTGATCACTTGCTTCGCTGCCTCGTTGACGGCATCGACGAGGGCGCGAATGGTCTTCGGGTCACAGCCCCATGCCGCTGTCGCGCCGTACGTGGACTTCTTCCATTCCACGCCACGGAGCCGCTCGAGGCGGATCAGCGGATCTTCGATCGCCGACACGGCACGCATGTCCTCGAGCGCATGGCCGAGATGGACCCACAACCTGTCCCCATCGTCGATGCAGTCGTCCCGGGCGGCGGCCAAAGCGTCGACGGCAGCGTCGAAGGCGCCGAAGTCGATCGGTGCCAGCGCGCCATGCTCCTCGACGGCGATCAGTTCCAGACGATCCCAGCTCTGGGCCAGCCGGGCGGTGACCTGCGCGAGCGTGATCTGGTTGGGGTACCGCTGCTCCAGCATCACGCCGGTGAGATGGGCACGCAGCAGCAGCGGCTCGTGCGCCGCGTCGGCGTGTAGACCGTCGACGAACTGCACCCAGCGTTGCTCCTGGGCGAGCTGCGATGACACCTCGTCGAGGATCTGCACCCGTGGTGGCAACCCGGCTGCCATCGGATGTTCATTAAGGATGCGCAGGGCGAACCCGTGAAGCGTCGTGATGGCGGCGCGGTCGGCATCTGCCACGGCGTCGAGGCACGCCTGGCGGTGGACGGCATCGTCCTTGGATCGTCGCTCGAACCTTTCGCGGATGCGGTCGCGCAGCTCGGCCGCCGCCGCTTCGGTGAACGTGATGGCGGCGATGCTGCTGAGGCGCACGCCGCGTTGCAGCACGAGGTTGACGACCCGGTCGACGAGTACCGTCGTCTTGCCGCTGCCGGCACCGGCTTCGACGAACAACGTCTCGGCCAGGTCGTCGGATCCGATACGCCGTCGCGCCTCGTCGTCGACGAGCGGCAACGTCTCGGGACCGGTGGTCATGAGCGCCCCGCTCCCCCGTTGCGTCCGTCGGCGTCTGCGTCGACGTCGCCCTCTCCGTCGCCGTCGCCGGAATCGGGGCGCCACTCCAGACCGTGCCGCGACGACGCCGTCTCGGCCGACTTGGCGTCGGCGTGCTCGCCGCGCTCGACCGGGCACAGTCCGTCGAACTCGCAGTGCGCGCAGTTCGTGTTGGTCTGGCGGAACGTGTCCCAGTCACCGGGAATGGCGGCGAACGCTCCCGACTCCACGCCGTCGACGATGGTGCGGACGACGTCGACGAACCGCTGCTGGTCGTCATCGTCCCAGCTCCGGCCGGCAACGGCCTTGGAGGGTTCGGCCTCGACCAGCCAGAACCGGCCCTCGGCGTGGGCGACGCTGCGCCGCTGTCTGGCGGCCTCGGCGTACACGCCGAGCTGCAACGCCGTGCCATCGAGCACTGGATCGCCGCCGTCACTCGACAGTGGTCCGTACTTCTTTCCACGACCGGTCTTGTAGTCGTAGACGAAGTTCGTGCCATCGTCGGCTGCATCGACGCGATCGATGCGTCCCCGGAACCGGACGGTTCGACCGTCGCCCAGTGAGACCGAGACGGGTTCGGCGCCGTCGAAACCGAACGCCATCTCGACGTCGGCCGGTCGGGTCCGCAGCGTTTCTCGGAGTTTGTCATCGATGTCGGCGAACCTCTCGAGGATGCGGTGCAGATCGAGTTGCTGCTGGCGCCAGTAGACCGATCGGCCCGTGCGACCGCTCGCCTCGGCCTGCGAGAACACGGCGTCGGCGATCTCGTGCAGGCGCCGCCGCTGATCCTTCGTCCATGGCTGTTCCGGGTCGGGTACGCCGTCGTCGATCGCCGAGCGGATGAACCGCTCGAGCACCTCGTGCGCCACCGAGCCCCGCTCGAGTGGACTCAGCTCGATGAGTTGCTCGGGATCGTCACGCTCGGACAGATGGAGCACCTTGGAGAGGAAGTAGCGGAAGCCGCAGCTGGCCCACGACTCGAGACTCGTCGGCGAGACGATCGCGCCGGCGGCAGGACTCGGTACAACCTGGCCGGCGAGGTTGCCGTCCCACTCGGTGAAGCTTGGCGAGCGCCGCGCCTGCTGCGACACGATCGCCCTTGCGACACCGGTGACCGCCGGGAGTTGGACGATGTCGTACCCGGCGTCGTCGGCGATGGCCGCGGCGCCGAGGTCTCGCTCGGCCAGCGACGGCTCTGGTCGGACGGTTCGCAGCCCGGCGGCAAAGGACGCCCGATGCTCGACGGCAGGATGCTCGAAGCCGTCGAGATCACCACTGTGGATCTGATGGCCCGCCAGCGCCGACGCCGTATCGAGCAGCCAGCGCGAGGGCAGGTGACGGCGGCCACCTCGTAGGTCGCCCCGAGCGAACGTGAGCATCCGTCGATGCGTCGGCGCCGCCGCCAGAGCGTGGAGCAGCCGGCGATGCTGAATGTGAAGGGCGTCGGTCGGTGTCGGCAATTCGCCGTCGGTGCGCTGGCGCGTCGCCTCGGGCAGCAGTGCCTCCTCGCGACGCGCGAACGGGCACAACCCCTCGGCGAGTCCGAGCACGAACACGGCGTCGAGGTCGAGCCCGGTTGCGCCGGCCATCGGGATCAACGACACGCCCTCGCCGAAGCGCTCATGACGGGAGCCTGGAGCTTCGAGCTCGGCGTCGAGTGCCCGCCGGAACACCATCGTCGATGGGCCCGGCTCGATGTCGTCGAGGCCAGACAGGCGGGCGAGTGCGTCGACGACCCGGTCTCGGGCTTGGCGCTCCTCGTCTGGCCAGCGCTGGTGGTGCCGGTCGAGGCCCAGCAGCTCGTCGAGCAGGACACGGGCGGCGTGTGCCCGGTCGTGCCACGACTTCGCCCTGTCGACACCTTGGACGAGCGCCCTGAGCGAGACCACGAACGCCAGCAACGATGCCGTCTGATCGGCCTCACGTATCGATCGCTCGGCAACGTTCGGCGCCTCCACCGTGAGCTCGGCGGCGCGGTCGCGCAGGTGTTGCTCGTGCCCGGACAACTTGCGGTGCCAGTCGTCGTGACCACCCACGACGCCGGCATCGCGCGTCAGCCGCTCCCACGCCGTGGGATGGACCCAGTGGCCGCCGCTGCGAAGTGGACCGGCGGCGACGATCGCCATCACGCGATTGCGCCGCCACGCCTCGTCGTCGAGAGCGAGTGCGTCGGTCAGGACGCGCCCGGCCACGGAATCGCCCAGACGGGCTGGTGACGGCCCGTTGACAGGCAGCTCGGCGGCTTGGAACTGATGCAACAGGGTGCGCAGATAGGGCGTCGTCGCCGGATAGACGACGCCGACGCGGTCCAAGCGCACGCCTTCGACAGCGAGGCCCCACACCGCACTCACCACGGCGCGCACCTCCTCGTCAGCGTCGGTGACGGTCACGATCCGCGACGCTGTTGGCAGATCCGTGGCATCGGGTGACGCCGGAACGGCACTCAGCCCGCCACGCCGACACGTAGCGAGGACGCCACGATCGGCGTCGATGTTGCCGGTGAGCGCCACGATCGCCGTAGACGGCGTCGCCGCCAACACCGCTGCGACGAGGCCGACAACCGTGGCCGTGAGCGCATCGGGGAGGAACCAGATGACGTGACCGAGCGACGCAACGGCCTGGCGCAGATCGGGCCGCCCGGCGGCCGCCCTTGCCACGTCGTCCTCACCCGAGAACGCCGACAGGTAGGCGCCGACGCGGTGCTGGAGCCCGATGGCCGTGGCGCCCCACGAGTCGCCGCCGAGTGCCCGACGCCCTGCGTCCGAAAGGTGTGACACCTCGGCGTAGAGGTTGGCCACGGCCGCCTCCGTGGCCCGGTGGGCAGCGGCATCGCCGAATGGGTGCTGGTCATCGGCAAGTGCCCTGCGCACGGCCGAAGCCAGCACCGGGTTGGTCAGCGGCCGACGCTCGACGAGCACGTCGGCGCTCAGCAGTTCTGCAAGCCGGAACGCCGTGACGAACTGGACGTTGGCAACGCCGTACGGGACGCCGGCGATGTCACCCGAGCCCAGCAACCTGCGGGCGAACAGCCCGGCGAGATTGGACGGCACGATCACCGTCACCGGGGCGAGGGCGTCGGAGCCCTTGGCGGTGACGATCGCCGACGCCAACGCCTCCGTCGCGGCGCGGCCTGGCTCGACGACCTGGACGGTTGGCACCACGATTCCGAGGGTAGCGAGGCGGTGTGACACGGTGATGCTGGTCTCACTCACTGCGTCACAAATCGAACTGTGAGCCCAGGGTGCCGATCTCTGCCGCACCACTCACACCTCCCGGCCACCCGCCGGAACTGTGAGTTCACGACGTCGGGGTGAGCGCCCTCAACTCGCAGCTCCGGACGCGGACGACCTCTTTCACGACGCGTAGAACGGCCGCCGGGCACTTCGTGGCGTACCAGCCGAGGTAGAGCAGCTCCCATCCGCAGCGCGCTGCGGCCATGTCGCGCTCCTCGTCGAGTGGTTCGGCCAGCGGGCCAAAATGGAATTGTCGGCTGTGAGCTTCCAGGCCGAGCCTCACCGACGGGATCCCGAGGTCGGTCCTGGCGACGATGCGACCTGCGTCGTCTCGAATCGAGAACTGGGGGACAACCTTGGGCAACGACGGATCGGCCAGGCACAGCCCGACCAACTCCTCGAACCACGAATCAGGCACACGACCCTCGAAGGGAATGGCGTCGAGCAGGCGGATCAGCACCCCGGTGCCCGACTGGCCTGGGCGCTGAAGGCGATCGGCCGTGGTGCGCAACCGCTCGAGGTCGATGTGGCGCCGGCGGGCGGCGGTCAATGCCCGCCCGACGAGACGTCGGTCACGTACGACCGACCCGAGATCGGCCAGCGTCCTCGCAACGGTGGTGCACCAGATCCCGTCGACCCTTGTGATGTCGCACGGGTCGAACGGCGTGACGTGGTGCACAACGCATCCGACGAGCTGCATCCGGTAGTCGCGAGACACACTGGCCTCAACGACGGCCATCCCGGCGTGGTCGAACCCGTCGAGACGGTGAAGCCTCGCCGCCGAACGGTGCGACACCACGGCATGCCCGCCTGCCGCCAGCGTCACCATCATCGTGCGCTGGTGCCACGTCGTCGGCGCGCTACCGGTGACGACAACGCCCGGCACCGGCTCGTCGAGCCATCCGGCGTCGATTGCCGTGGCGACGCGCTTGGCGTTGAACCCGAGCAGTGCGATCTGGTGGCGGACAACCACTCCGTGTTGCCTCGCCGCCAGCTCCATCACGGCTCGAATCGCCGCATCCGCCATGCCTAGGCAACGTACGGATCGCGGCTCGCTGGCGCACCCTGACAGTTCGCCCATCTCCCACGCTCGTCCCGAACTGTGAGCCACACGACCGACATCCGCCCACAGCGCTCACAGATCCGGAAGCCGGACGAGAACTGTGAGCCAGACGGCCGAATCGAGCGTTGAGCGCTCACACTTCCGGCGCGAATCGGCGACCCGGCGGGCGGCGGCCAGCCGGGCGGATGGGTGTCTCAGGCGGGGACGAGTGTCGCCCGACGGGCGTTCGTGGCGATCGCGTCGGCCATCTCCGTCCACCTCACGCGAGGCATGTCATGGCCCATGTCGCCGAACATCACGAGGCGGGCGCCCGGCACCGCCTTCGCTGTGGCGATCCCGCCGGACGGCATCACCAGCGGATCGACGAGACCGTGGATGACAAGCGTGGGTGCCTCCACGCGCTGCAGGTCGGGCGTGCGGTTCGGGCTGGCGGCAATGGCCGCCACCTGACGCGCCGTGCCCTCCTGGTCGTCGCCTCGCTCCATGGCCCGCTTGGCCAGCAAGCGTGCTCCGTCCTCGTCGAAGTGGGGACCGCCGATCTCGCGGAAGATCGCCACGGCGCCC
This sequence comes from Acidimicrobiia bacterium, assembly GCA_013821025.1. Taxonomy (GTDB): domain Bacteria; phylum Actinomycetota; class Acidimicrobiia; order Acidimicrobiales; family Ilumatobacteraceae; genus JACDHN01. Next base: position 10,438 of record JACDHN010000050.1, read on the forward strand.
TCGACACGGTCCGTCGGAGGCTTGCGCATCCGGGCCGCCATCAGCCGCAGCAGCCCGAGCTTCACTCGACCGTTGCGGCGGTCGCCGGTGTTGGACATGATCGACGTCAGGCTTGCCACCCGGTCGGGATGCTCGATGGCCATGGTCTGGGCGATCATCCCGCCCATCGACGCTCCCACCACGTGAGATTTGGCGATGCCGAGATGGTCGAGCAGACCGACAGCGTCGGCGGCCATGTCGGACAGCCGGTACGGAGCCTTTGCCCAGCGGCGCGACACCACGCC
>JACDHN010000272.1 GCA_013821025.1 Acidimicrobiia bacterium
GCGTAGTTTGGGCGTTCAGTCGGTGCGCCGGAACTTTCTCAAGGAGTCCACTTGGGGCGGAGTTCCACGCGTGATGTTTCCTCGCAGGCTGCGCATCCAGTCGTCGGCGTGGCGCCACCGGGCGTCTGCGTGCTGGCGTGCCGAGTGGGCGCCGTCGTCGGCAGTCGGGTACGAGCCGAGGAACTTGACCCCGCCTTGCTTGGCGTGCAGATCGCGCAAGGCGTCGGCGATCAGCTCGTCGGCGATGTGCCCCTCGGCGTAGATGATGAAGCAGTAGTCGCCCAGCCCACCGGCCTTGGTCGGGCGCGACACCAGGTTCGACAGGTTGATGCGGCGGGCGGCGAACTCGCCGAGTATCGAAAGCAAGCTGCCCGGTTCGTTGGCCCGCTGGTACACGACCAGACCGGTGCGATCGTGTCCCGTTGGTGCCGGTACCCCCTCGCGGGCGACGACCACGAACCGGGTCTGGTTGCCGGCGTGGTCGGCGACGTCGGCGGCCAGCACCTCCAACCCGTACCGGGCTGCAGCAACGCGAGGTGACAGCGCAGCGACACTCGAATCGTCGCTGTCACCCACCAAGCGGGCTGCCTCGGCGGTGCTGCTCACCGGGTGGATCTCCACGTCGGGCAAGTTCGCACGGATGTACTGATGGCACTGAGCCGTGGCGATGGGGATCGAGTGCAGCAACTTGATGCCCGCCAGCGAGGCCCCCGGCTTGGCGACCACGCAGTGCTCCACGTCGAGCACCACCTCGCGCTGGATGAGCAGCTCGTGCTCGAACGCCAGCGCATCCTGCGTGAAGTTGACCATCCCCTCGATCGAGTTCTCCAGCGGCACGAAACCGAGCTCCACGGCCCCAGCGGACACGGCGTCGAGTACGTCTGGCACGGTCGGGAACGGCACCAGCTCCTGATCGGCGAGATCACGCTGAGTGCGAAGGGCCTGCTCGGTGAACGTGCCGAACGGCCCGAAGAACCCGACGCGATTCATCGATCCAGCGTAAAGGCGTGCCAGCATGGATCGCGTGGACGAATCTGACGTGCGGGCCCTGATCGACGGCATCCGCTCCGGCGACATCAGTGCCGACGAGGCGCTCACGACGCTGCGCCGGCTGCCGTTCGCCGATGTCGGTGACGCGCTCGTCGACCACCACAGGAGCCTGCGCCTGGGTATGCCCGAGGCCGTGTACGGCCCTGGAAAGACTCCGGAGCAGTGCGTGCGCATCGTCGCCGAGCTACTCGATGTCGGATCCGCGCCGGTGCTGCTCACCCGCGCCGACGACGACCAGCTCAAGGCTGTCGTCGCCGTCCACGGTGAGGCGGCCCAGGGCGGGCGCTCCATCCTGTGGCGGGAGCCGGCGGCCCATCGTACGAGCACGGTGTGGGTGCTGACGGCCGGGACATCCGACCTGCCCGTGGCGCGCGAGTGCGAGCTGGCGCTGCGATCGTTCGGCTTCGCTCCCGAGCTGCGCAGCGATGTGGGGGTGGCCGGGCTGCACCGACTGCTCGCTCATGCCGACGACCTCGCCGATGCCGACGCCGTCGTGGTGATCGCCGGCATGGAGGGAGCCCTGGCCAGCGTCGTCGCAGGACTGACCGGTGCCGCCGTCGTGGCGGTGCCCACCAGTACCGGCTACGGATCCGCGTTCCAGGGGGTGACGGCGCTGCTGTCGATGATGTCGTCGTGCGCCAGCGGCGTCACGGTCGTCGGCATCGACAACGGCTACGGCGCGGCGGCCGCGATCGCCCGGATGCTCCCGTGACCCCCGCCCGCTGCGTGTGGTTCAACTGCGGCGTCGGCGTGGCCGGCGACATGCTGCTCGGGGCGCTCATCGATGCCGGCGCCGACACCGACGAGGTGGCCGGCACGATCGCCGGCGTCAGCGTGGGCGGCTACGCCCTGACGTTCGAACGTGTGCACCGCCGATCACTCGCCGCGATGTGGGCGAACGTCGTCACCAAGCACGGCCACGATCACCGCCACGATCACGACGGCCAGGCAGGTCACGAGCACCAGCCGCACAGGTCGTTGGGCGAGATCCTGCAGCTGCTCGCCGCCGCCGACATGCCCGAGCGGGTTCGTGCCAGGGCCACGGCCGTGTTCACCGAGCTGGGCCGGGCGGAGGGAGCCGTGCACGACATCGACCCCGCCGACGTGGAGCTGCACGAGGTCGGGGCACTCGACGCCATCGTCGACGTGGTCGGCGTCTGCGCGGCACTGGAATCGCTCGCCATCGACCACATCGGCTCCAGTGCAATCGGGATCGGGCACGGCACCGTGGCGACGGCCCACGGCATCTTGACGCACCCGGCACCGGCCGTGGTGCGCATGTTGGCCGACCACCGCGTGCCACTGGCGGGCATGAACACGTCCCTGGAGACCGCCACGCCCACGGGCGTCGCCGTGCTCGTCGCGCTGGCCGAACACTTCGGACCCCCGCCGGCGATGCGCGCCACGGCCGTTGGCTATGGCGCCGGAACGGCTGATCCCCTGGATCGCCCGAACGTCGTCACGGCGCTGGTGGGGACGCCGGAAGGTTCGGCACCGGACGGACCCGGGCCGTCGGCGGTCGTGATCGACACGAACGTCGATGACGTCAGCGGAGAGGTGCTGGCCCACACGATCGCCGTGCTGCTCGACCTCGGCGCACTCGACGCCTGGGCCAGCCCGATCATCATGAAGAAGGGGCGCCCCGCCCACACCGTCAGCGTGTTGGCGGCGCCGGCCGATGAGATCCGACTGCAGGCGGCACTCGTCGCCGAGACCGGAACGCTGGGAACGCGCAGCACCGTCGTCAGCCGCGCCCCCCAGCGGCGCACCGACTCCACCGTGACACTCGACGGGCACGAGTTGCGGGTCAAACGCACGGGCGGTCGCGTCAAGGTCGAGTACGACGACGCGGTGGTCGCCAGCGCAGCGCTTGGCGTCCCGTTGCGAGACGTGCTGCGGCGCGCCGAGCAGCTCGGTGGCGACCCGTGTCCATGAAGCGTCTCACGCCTCGGCTCGCTCGACCTCCACGATGCCGGCAGGACGGGGACGGCCGAACAGATAGCCCTGGCCGCGGTCGCAGCCCAACTCTCGCAGCCGGCCGAGCTGCAGCGGGGTCTCCACCCCTTCGGCGACGACGCTCAAGTTGAGCGAGTGGCCGAGGTTCACGACCGCTTCCACAATCGTCGAGTCTTCTGCGTCGATGCCAAGTCCGCGCACGAAGCTGCGGTCGATCTTGATCGCCTCGACGGGGAACCGCTTCAGGTAGGTGAGCGACGAGAACCCGGTGCCGAAGTCGTCGACGGCGAGGTGGAGCCCGAGGTTGCGCAGCCTTCGCAGCGCCACCGTCGACGCCTTGACGTCGGCGAGCAGTGCCGACTCGGTGATCTCCAGCCACAGAGAATCCGCCTCGATGCCCGTCTCGGTCAGCGTCTCGCGCAGCAATCGCAGGAACCCCGGATCGACGATCTGGCGCGTCCCGACGTTCACCGACAGCGCCGCGTCTGCGAACGACAGTGCGCCGTCACGCCACCTGGCGAACTGCGCCAGCGAGTCGCGCAGCACCGCAGCGCCCACCTCGCCGATCAACCCCGTCTCCTCGGCCAGCGGCAAGAACTGGTCGGGTGTCAGCAGCCCGCGCTCGGGATGCAGCCAACGGGCCAGCGCCTCGAACCCGACCACCTGCCCAGTGCTCAGCTCCACGATCGGCTGGAAGTACGGCACGATCTCGCTGCGCACCATGCCCGATCGCAACTCGCTCGCCGTGCGCAGCGCCATCACCGACGACTGGCGCGTCTGGACGGCGAAGCGCTCCACGCAGTTCCTCCCGCGGGCTTTGGCCCGATACATGGCGGCATCGGCATCCCGGAACAGCTCGTCGGCCGTCACGCCGGCGCGGTCGTTGACCGCCACGCCAACGCTGCCCGACACGTACAAGTCGCTGCCGTCGATCTGAAGGGGCTGGTTGATGGCGGCCCGGGTGCGCTCGGCGATCGCCATCGCATCGTGACCGGCCGTGGCGTCAACGACGATCACGAACTCATCGCCGCCGAATCGGGCCAGCAGATCGCTGGAACGACCGATCGCCCGCAACCTGCGAGCCATCGCCCGCAGCAACTCGTCTCCGATGCCGTGGCCGAGGCTGTCGTTGACGACCTTGAAGTTGTCGAGGTCGATGAACAGCAGCGCCACCGCTCCGATCGCCGATCCCTTCAAGCGCTCTCCCACCGTGGCCATGGCCATCGTGCGGTTTGGCAGGCCCGTCAACTCGTCGTGGGTGGCCGCCCACTGCAGCGCCTCGGCACTGTGACGCTGCTCGGTGACGTCCTCGATGTGGGTGATGGCC
>JACDHN010000051.1 GCA_013821025.1 Acidimicrobiia bacterium
TGCGTTCCAACTATCATTGCATCTACGGCGAAGGGTGCCAGGGCGTGCTCGACGGTCCGTCGCCCGAGTTGGCGCAGGGGTGCTGCAGCTACGGCGCCCATCTCGTGGATGAGGACGACGTAGCGAGGGTGGTCAAGGCCTTCGTCAGCCTGCGCCCCGACCAGATGCAGTTCTACGACCAGGCCACCGAGCAAGGGTTCCTGGCGCCCGGCGACGACGACGCCGGCAGCCCGGTGACCACGACGGCATTGGCCGACGACGCCTGCATCTTTCTCAACAGGCCTGGGTTCGCCGGCGGTATGGGATGCGCGCTGCACATCGCCGCCTTGGAGGCCGATGAGCGTCCGCTCGACTGGAAGCCGAACGTGTGCTGGCAGGTGCCGTTGCGCCTCGAGCACTCCACTGACGAGAACGGGCACGTCACCTCCCAATTGCGGGAGTGGAAGCGCCGCGACTGGGGCGAAGGCGGCGACGAGTTCCACTGGTGGTGCACGGAGGCCGAAGAGGCCTACAGCGCGGCGCGCCCGGTGTACGTGGAATCGCGCGACGAGATCGTCGAACTCGTTGGCCAGAGCGTCTACGACACGATGGTCACTCTGCTCGAGCGACCGGGATGGGTTCCGTTGCCTCACCCGGCGCGACGTCAGTCGTCGTGATCGTCTTCCTCGTCGAAGCTCACGCCGTACTTCTCTGCCAGACGTGAATACTCGTCGTCCTCTTGATCAACGTCGGATTCCTTCGAGCGACTGCCGAATCCGAGGTCGAATGCCCCAGGACCGGACTGCTTCAGCTTGCGCGCTTCTTCGAAGCGACGATGACGACCCTTCTTCACGATAGGGCTCCCAGATAGCTAGTGAGCTGACATTGACCTTTACTCTAGCGGTGCCGACGCCCTTACCAGCGGGAATGTCAGCTGGCGGCGACCGCTATCAGGCGCAACCGGCCATTGCCGTCGAACGTCAGACCGCTGCGGCCTGACAGCAGGGCGGCGATGCCGTCGCCGAGCAACTGGGCCCGCCACCCCGTACGCAGCCGGCTCGTGGCCCCTTGCGACAGCAACGCCGTGATGTCCGATCGCGTCGCCAACAATTCCGTGTCAAGTTGCTCGTCGCGGGCTACCTGGCTGACCCACGCCGAGATCAGCGTGACAGCTGGACGCAGGGAACGGTCCAGCTCGGCCGTGCCCCTCGGCATCTCCGGCGGCTGGGCATGCTCGCTCTCGGCGAGGGCGATGAGCAGCTCGGCCGCCGGCCGAGAGCGGGCGAACCGCTCGTCCACCCCGCGTGCCTGCGCCAGGTCAGCGGCGTTGTGCGGCTGGCGTTGTGAGATCCCGAGCACGGCAAGATCGGGCAGCACGTGACGTACCGGCAGATCGAGCTCCATGGCCCGCTGCTCGCGCCATGCGGCGACTGCCTGTGCCACGGCCCTGCCCCTGGGGCGCAGCGTCCTGGCGTCCTTCAGGCGCAGCCAGGCGTGCTCGGGCGTCGACCCCGACACCGGCCGCGTGCGCAGCTCCTCGCACGCCTCCTGCACCCACGCCGTCCGACCGAGCTCGTCCAGCTTGGCGGCCAGGAGGTCCTGCACGTCGAGCAGATACGCCACGTCGGAGACGGCGTACTCGCGCTGGCTCGTCGTGAGCGGGCGGCGCAGCCAGTCGGTGAGTCGATCACCCTTGGCCGGGGTGACGCCGATCTCTCGTTGCAGCAGCGCCGACAGCGATGGCGAGCCGTGGCCGAGGAACCCGGCTGCGAGCTGGGTGTCGTAGAGCAGCGCCGGCACGGCGCCAACGGCGTGGGTCAGCACGTCGATGTCCTGCTGGGCTGCATGCATGACGGCCCAGACTGGCGCTGCGAACAGGCGCGACAGTGCTCTGATGTCGACGGCCAGCGGGTCGACGAGGGCTGCTTCGCTCCGCCAGGCGAACTGCACGAGCGCCAGTTGCGGGAAGAACGTGCGCTCGCGGTGGAACTCGGTGTCCATGGCGTAGCGCGGCTCGGCAGCGAGAACATCGATCAGCGCGTCGAGCTGTCGATCGTCGTCGATCCACCGCGCCGCTTCTGGATCGATGCGGCCGCTGCTCATGTAGCTCCGTGGGACTGTGCGTGTCTCACGTGTCTCCGTGCGGTTCGGTGTCGCCTCCAGCCTCGATCCAAGCCGATGTGCCGCCGGCGACGTTGGTCGCCTCGATGTCGTGCTCGGCGAGGAACGCGCAGGCGCTGGCACTGCGACCACCGCTGTGGCAGATGACGAACAGCTGGCCGCTGCCCTCCACCTCGTCCAAGCGGTCGGGCAGCGTGCCGAGCGGGATGAGCTCGGCACCCGGGACGTGGCCGCGTTCGTATTCGTCGGGCTCACGCACATCGATCAGCCGGCCTCCGGACTCGAGGTGTCGATCGAGCTCTACCACCGGGATCTCCCTGATCACCACGGCCGCAAATCTACCGACCGCGCTCGTGGGTTAGCACGCCAGGTCACCGGCGTCGTTGACGTTCTTGAGCCGTTGTTCCTCCACGGTCACGTCCACCACGTCCACACCCCGGCGCTCCAGCGCTCCGAGCGCCCCCATGAGCGAGCGCTCGCCGCCGGTGAAGATGGCTTCCAGGTCTCGCTCCACGTCGCTGTGGTAGCGCGCCAACGTGGGGTGGCGACGCGTCCCGAAGGCGACGACGACGGCCGCGCCCGGCGGACCGTCGATGATCCTGCGCACGGTCTCGCCCGTCAACTCCCCGAGATCGCAGGCAGTCACGACGACCGATTCGGCGTCACCGAGCGCTCCGAGGGCGCTGAGCACTCCCCCCAGTGGTCCCTCGTCGGGCCACCGGTCTGGCAGCACGGGGAATCCGAGCACCGCCAGCTCTTCAGCATCCCCGCCGACGAGCACGACGGGATCGCAGCCGCCGTCACCCAGTGCGACGAGGACACGCGCTGCGAGTGGGGCACCGCGGTAGGGCACGAGCGCCTTCGTGCGGCCCATGCGGCGGCTGGCACCCCCGGTCAGGACGGCGCCGACGATGCGTCCCACGGCCCCGACGGATCGAGTTGAGCCAGGAACGTGGCGCAACGCTGCGCCTCGTCGTGCTCGCCGATCTCGGCCGCCGTCGATCCGAGGCCGGCAAGCGCCCGCAGGAACCCCCGGTTCGTGGGTTGGTCCCAGCGCACGTAGCCCGAGCCGCGCCACCCCGAGGCCCGCAGTGTGTCGAGGCCCCGGTGGTACCCGACGCGGTAGCAGGCGTAGCGCTCGATCACGTCCCGCCCGAGGTCACCCATCTCCGCCCAGGCGTCGAGGAAGCGTGGCCAGCGGGCCACGACGTCGGCCACGTGGGCGCGGCGATCGGCGTCGGGCTGGTCGAGCGCCTGCTCCAGTGCTGCCGCAGCATCAGGTTCGGGGGCGGCGATGACCGTTTCGGGTAGCCCATCGCTGAGCCCAACCGGATGGCTGTCGTTCGTCACCCCCCAATCATCGCAGCAGCATGAGCGTCATGCACGGTCGATGATCGATCGCCGCCACACCTCGGTCCTTGCAACGCTGTTGAACGTGAACGAGTGCACGCCTTCGATCCGCAGCGCCGAGGCATTGGCGGCGATCGCCGTCGCGAGGTCGGTCGGGTCATAGCCACCTGGGGCGAGCATCGCCGTCATGGTGGCCCGCTGCTTGCGCAGGAACCGCAGCGAGGAGCCGATGCCGAGGCGGACGCCCATCGACATCAGCTTCGTGCGGTCGACGACACCAGGGACACCGACGTCGACCGGCAGGGCGAAGCCGGCGGCGCGCTCGGCGAGCAGCCAGCGGCGGATGCGGTCCGGATCGAAGCACATCTGGGTCGTCGCCCAGCCGGCGAGGCCGGCAGCTTCGATCAGGCGTTGCTTGTCGTGCAGGGCGGTGCGCAGCACGTCATCGGGGATCGCCGGGTGGCCGTCGGGATAGGCGGCCACCCCGACGCTCGCCAGGCAAGTGTCGTGCTCGAACAGGTCGCGCAGCAACGCCAAGCCGTCTGCGTACGGCCCGGAGGGCACGAGCTGATCTCCGCCGACCACGAAGATCTCACGCAACCCGTGGGAGCGGATCCACGCCGCCAGCCGGGCCACGTGCTGACGGTCTTCGATGAGACGGGCGGCGACGTGTGGCACGGCGTCGTGGCCGGTGTCGAGCAGGCGCGCCGTCACGTCGAGCGTGGCGCCGAGTCCCTTCACCGGCGAGCACGTGACCGATGTGGCGATGCCGGCAGGAAGCTCGGTAATCGCCGTGTCAACGCTCCTGATCGGCACCAGCTCGAAGCGCGTCGCGGCCAGGAGCCGGACCAGCGCCGCGTCGGCGGCGGGGGCGGGACGCGGGCGTGCGGCGACGGTCGCGTCTGTCGAGCGGCGCCGGAACAGTGAACTCATCGAATCTCCCATCAGGCGAAGGTGTCGGGAAGCTCGGACTTCCGGCTCTCGACGAACTCGAGCAGTTCGGCGTCGACGGCGTCGTCGATGGGTGGCGGCTCGTACGCCGCGAGGCGCTGCTTCCACGACCGATTGGCCCGTTGTGCGGCATCGAGCGAACCGTCCTCGACCCATTGCTCGAAGTTCGAGTTGTCCGCCGTCTCTGAGCGGTAGAACGCGGTCTCGAAGTTGGCGAGTGTGTGGGCGGTGCCGAGGAAGTGCTGGCCTGGCGGGTTCTCCCGGATCGCGTCAAGCGCCTGGCCGTTCTCGCTCAGGTCGAGGCCGCGGGCGAACGTGGCCATCATCCCGAGCTGGTCGGCGTCGAGGACGAACTTCTCGTAGCCGATCGCCAGCCCACCCTCCAGCCATCCTGCGGCATGGAGCACGAAGTTGGTCCCAGCCATCACGGTCGGCAGCAGCGTCGAGACGCTCTCGTATGCGGCCTGGGCGTCGGGCAGTTTCGATGCCGTGAGCGACCCTCCGGAGCGGAACGGCACGCCGAGCCGGCGGGCGAGCGTCGCCATCGTGTAGAGCACGAGCGCCGGTTCTGGCGTGCCGAACGTCGGCGCGCCGGTCTGCATCGACATCGAGCTGGCGAACGAGCCGAGCACGACAGGGGCACCAGGCCGTACGAGCTGCACGAACGTCATTCCGGCGAGCGCCTCTGCCAACGTCTGGGCGACGACACCCGCAGAGGTTGACGGCGCCATCGCCCCGGCCAGGATGAACGGCGTGATGATCGTGGCCTGGTTGGCCTCCGCGTAGACCTCTGCTGCAGCGAGCATCGTGGCGTCCCAGACGAGCGGCGACGAGGCGTTGATCAGGCTCGTCAGCACCGTGCGTTCATTGAGATCTCCGCCGAAGGCGATGCGGGCCAGTTCGACGCTGTCCGCCGCCCGCTCCCCCGCCGTGACCGACCCCATCAGCGCCTTGTCGCTCCAGCGCAAGTGGGCGTAGACCATGTCGAGGTGGCGCTTGCTGACCGGCACGTCGACGGGCTCGCAGACCGTGCCGCCGGAGTGGTGCATGTGCGGGTGCAGGTAGGCGAGCTTCACGAAGTTCTCGAAGTCGGCGAGCGTGGCGTACCGGCGTCCGTCGTCGAGGTCGTGGACGAACGGCGAGCCGTAGTTGGGTGCGAACACGGTCGCATCGCCGCCCACCTGCACGGAGTTGGCCGGATTGCGGGCGTGCTGGGTGTAGACGGCGGGGGCGTCGCCGAGCAGCTTGCGGCACATGCCACGAGGGAACCGGACGCGAGTGCCGTCGACGTCCGCACCTGCGCCGGCGAACCGCTCGAGGGCGCTCGGGTAGTCGCGGATCTCGACGCCAACCTCCTCGAGGATCGTGTCGGCGTTGTGCTCCAGCAACTCGAGACCTTCCTCGGACACGAGCTCCACCGGGGCAAGGGCGCGGGTCAGGAAGGCTTCTCGCTCGACGACCGCTGCGGCGCGCGCCTCGCGCCGTCCCGCCCGGCCGCCGCGTCGATGGTCTCGCTCGGTCATGTTCTTTCCCTTGCCGGTCTCGCTGTTCGCCGACGACGACTGCGACCGCCCGGCGTAGCCTTCGGCGGTCGGCGCTCGGGAAGATCGACCACCGAGGCCAGATGCGGGTTCGGCGCGCTGGCGTGGGGGAACGCCATCGCCGCCACGAACAGCTCCTGGAACCGCGGTTCGGTCGCTGTCTCGATCTTGATCACGTCACGCACTGCGGCCTCCATCTCGGCGCGAAGCTGCCGAGACAACAGCACTTGCACGGCTCCAGCACCTGCGGCGTTGCCGACCGAACGCACACCATCGACGGGGCAGTCGGGAACGAGCCCGAGCACCATGGCGTGCACGGGGTCGATGTGGGCACCGAACGCTCCGGCGAGGCGGATGTCGGTGAGGTCGGGCATGCCGGCGTGCTCGACGAGCAGGTCGATTCCGGCGCGCAGCGCAGCCTTGGCGAGCTGGATCGCCCGCACGTCGTTCTGTGTGATCGCCAGCGGCGTACCGGCGCCCTCGTGCAGCACGTAGGAGAACGTCCGCCCGTCGGGCACGACGCGGGGCGACGTGCCAACGAGCTCGCCTCGGATGGTTCCGTCGGCGCCGATGACACCGGCGAGGAACATCTCGGCGACGACGTCGATGATGCCGGAGCCGCACACGCCGGTGATGCCCGTTGCCGCGGACGCTTCGTCGAAGCCGGACTCGTCCGACCAGGCATCGCAACCGATCACACGGAATCGGGGCTCGAGCGTGAGCGGATCGATGCGGACGCGTTCGATCGCCCCTGCGGTCGCCCGCTGCCCGCAGCTGATCTGCGCCCCCTCGAACGCCGGACCGGTCGGGCTCGACGCGGCGAACTGCCGGTGGCGGTCGCCGAGCACGATCTCGGCGTTCGTACCCACGTCGACGAGCAGCTGCGTGGCGTCGCCTCGATGTGGCCCCTCGGAGAGGATCGCTGCAGCAGTGTCGGCTCCCACGTGGCCGGCGATGCAGGGTCCCACGTAGAAACGGGCGTTCGGCAACCCGAGCTCGAGGTCGATCGCCGCGCCGGTCACTGCCTCGTCCGTGGCGAGCACGAACGGCGCTCCACCGAGCGGCGTCGGGTCGATGCCGAGAACGATGTGATGCATGATCGGGTTGCCGACGAGCACCACCTCGAGGACCCTGTCGCGCTCGGTGCGGGCGGCAGCGACGACGTCGCCGACGAGGTCGTCGATCGCCTGCCGGATGGCGTGCGTCAGCTCGAGCTCCCCGCCCGGGTTCATCATCACGTACGAGACGCGGCTCATCAGGTCCTCGCCGAATCGGATCTGCGGGTTCATGCGCCCGGCGGTGGCGAGCACCTCGCCTGTGCCGAGGTCGCACAGGTGACCGGCCACGGTGGTCGAGCCGACGTCGATGGCGATGCCGTGGGCGGCGTCGACGTATCCCGGCCAGCCGGCGACGATGCACCCACCATCGCCCACCGGGTCGTGGACGGCGACCGTGACCCGTCCACCGTCAGCTGCGAGCAGGCTATGGACCGCCGGCAGCAGGGTGCCGGCGAACTGCGGGCGACGGATCCCGTGCTGCTCGCCGAGCGCCGACCGCAGCGCCGTGGCCGCGCTCACGGCGTCGCCGAGGCGGGCGGGGACGACCTCGACGTAATACAGGCTGAACGCCGGGTCGACGATGATCGGTGCGAGGTCGAGGTCCTTGCGGACGACCTGGCGGTGGACCTGGCTCGACGCAGGTACGTCGACGACCACATCACCGATGATGCGCGCAGCGCAACCGAGCCGGTTGCCGGACGCCAACGGCCGGTTGCCCCGATAGTCGACCTCGATCGACGCCGCGTCACCGAGCGCGCCGGGGGTGGCCTCGATGGCCCACTTGGCGAACCGGCCGATGCCGGGCGTGATCTGGCAGCGCCCGCAAATGCCACGACCGCCGCAGACGGTGTCGAGGTCGGCGCCGAGCATCCGGGCGGCCTCGAGAACGGTTGTGCCGTCGGCCACTTTGCCCTCGAGGCCGGTTGGGGTGAACACGATGCGGCGCAGCGCGGTCATGTGCGCCTACTCCGACGGCCGGCGCCGGCGGCGACGTTCATCGCGGCCGGCGCGACTACCGCGCTCGCCGGGTGCGGCCGCGGGATCGCGGTTGGCCCGGATCCATGCCGCACAGTCGCGGTCGTTGCCGGCGAGAACATCGGCGGCCAGCACGGCCGACTTCACCTCTGGGTGCAACGGGCTCATGATGGCGCACGTCATGCCTGCTCCGATCGCCATGGCCAGGAACGTGCCCGTGACGACTTGGCGGTTGGGCAGGCCGAAACTGACGTTGGACGCGCCGCACGTGGTGTTGACCAGCAGCTCCTCGCGGAGCCGGCGGATCAGCGCGAACGCGTCACGGCCGGCGGTGCCGAGCGCGCCGATGGGCATTACCAGCGGGTCGACGACGACGTCGTGCGCGGGGATGCCATGGTCGGCCGCCCGCTCGACGATCTTCTTGGCGACTGCGAACCGCACGTCGATGTCCATGCTGATCCCGGTCTCGTCGTTGGAGATGGCGACGACCGCCGCGCCATGCCTGGCCACGAGCGGGAGCACGCGTTCCATCACCTCGTCCTCGCCTGTCACCGAGTTGACCAGCGGCTTTCCCTGATAGACGGCGAGACCGGCTTCCAGCGCCTCGATGATCGACGAGTCAATCGACAGCGGCACGTCGGTGACGGCCTGCACGAGCTGCACGGCCTTTGCCAGCAACGCCGGCTCGTCGGCGAGGGGGATACCGGCATTGACGTCGAGCATGTGGGCGCCGGCCCCGACCTGGGCGACGGCGTCTGCCTCGACGCGGCTGAAGTCGCCGTTGCGCATCTCCTCGGCGAGCAGCTTGCGTCCCGTCGGGTTGATCCGCTCGCCGATCATCACGAACGGCCGGTCGAATCCGATGACGACCTCGCGGGTCGCAGAGCTCACGACGGTAGGACTCACTGCTGCTCCTGTTCCTGCGGTTGCTCTCGGCCCGCTGATTCGTCAGCGTCCAACTCCTCGAGGGCGGCGAGGTCTGCGAAGCTCGCCGCCACGTCCTCGACGTCGTGTTCCCACCCACCGGCGAAGGCCAGCATCCCGAGCCGCTGGCGGGAGTACTCGGCCTCGAGGCGGTCGGCTTCGGCCTGGGCGGCGGCAGCCGGATCACCGTCGAGCGGCTGGCTGAGTCGCCGCCACTGGGAGACGTCCTCCTGCGCCGTGTGGATCTGCGCTTTGCGCTTGGCCCGGTCGATGGCCCGCTGGAACTTCGCCGACAACAACAGTTGATGGCGCTCGCGGCCGATCTGGCTGTTGACCTGGGCCGGGATGTCGCGCCACAAGATCACGACGATCTGGCTCCCGGCGCGCCGGGACATCAGGCTGCACTCCGGTGGACGGCGACGGCCACGACGGCGTCCAGACCCTGCCGGCCCACGTGACGGTGCTCGAACACCAGCGAAAGCCGGTCGGCAGCGCGTCGACCGCTCTCGACGACGGTGGAATCCTCGGACTGGGTGAGCAGCACGACGCGCCGGTAGTTGCCGAAGTACATCGACCGCAGCTCCGGGTGACGGTCGAGGCCAAGGCCCTGCCACACGAGCGCCTCGAAGTGCCGGGCGAGGAAGTCGGTCAGGAAGAACGTGCCCGGCTCCTCCTCGTGCAGCGCGGCGAACAGCTGTGGGCCGGCGAACACCTCGTAGCAATGGGCGCCGAGCAGACGGTCGACACCTGGATGGCGGACGAGCATGGCGTCGAGGTGGCCGCCGGTGCCGCAGTCGGCGTAGGCGACGAATGCCGGACGACCTGCGTGCTCGACGAGCAGTTCCTCGACGGCGGGCGTGATGCCCTCTGGGCGGTTGTGCAGGTGCGCCGGGAGGTAGCGCACGTCCACAGCACCGTCCAGGCCGTGGTGGCGGAGCACGGCGCGCAACTCTGACGCCAGGGCCCCGCAGGCGATGACGAGCGGCCGCGTCTCGGCGCGCCCCGGCGTCGGGTCGTGTGCCACGGCCTCAGGCCACCGAAGGGCCGGGAGGCTCGGCGTTGCGGACTCGGCGCGCCTGGATCAGGTCCTTGGCGATCTGGGCGGCGACGGCGGCGTCGCGGCAGTAGGCGTCGGCGCCGACGGCCGAGCCGAACTCCTCGTTCAACGGAGCACCGCCCACCAGCACGATGTACCGGTCCCGCAGACCCTTCTCCGCCATCGTGTCGATGACCACCTTCATGTACGGCATCGTCGTGGTCAGCAGCGCCGACATGCCGAGGATGTCGGGCTGATGCTCGTCGAGCGCGGCCAGGTACTTGTCGACATCGGTGTTGATGCCCAGGTCGACCACCTCGAACCCGGCACCCTCCATCATCATCGCCACGAGGTTCTTGCCGATGTCGTGGATGTCGCCTTTCACCGTGCCGATCACGACCTTGCCGATCGGCTCGACACCGGTCTCGGCGAGCAGCGGCCGGAGGATCTCCATGCCGGCCTTCATCGCGTTCGCCGACAACAGCACCTCTGGCACGAACAGGATCCCGTCGCGGAAATCGATGCCGACGATCCGCATGCCCTCCACGAGAGCGTCGCCGAGCACGCGTTCTGCGCTCCACCCACGGTCGAGCAGGATCATGGTGCCGTCGACGATCTCGTCTGCGAGGCCGTCGTAGAGGTCGTCGTGCATCTGCTTGGCGAGCTCATCGTCGTCCAGGCTCGCCAGATCGATGTCGTCGTCTTGTTCGCTCATTGATGGTCCATCAC
>JACDHN010000052.1:0-4877 GCA_013821025.1 Acidimicrobiia bacterium
GCCGAAGTCTCTGTGGGGGCTGCGCCCCCACGCCCCATCCCCGGTCGGCTCACTGGCGTTCGCGCGCCCGGTCGGCCTCGCTGCGCTCAGCCGAGGCCGCGTGAGTCCTGCTTCAGGGCGGTGTCCACCGAGAGCGCCGAGGCGACGACGAGACTGTGCAAAGGCTGGGGCGGCTTGGAGTGCATCTGCACGACGTAGTTGTCAGCCGTCGTGAACATCGTCTTGGCGATGCCCTCGAACGTTTTCGTGATCCTGGCGATCTCGGTTCCGGTGTTGTCCTCGATGCGGAAGTTCCAGGCGCGCCAGTTCTCTGCCTTGATGGCGCCGAGACGTTGGCCGTTCGCTTCGAGTCCGAAGTTGATCTTGCCGATCATCTTCTCCTGCACGATCCGGCCGATCTCGTTGCCGGCGGCATCTTCGACGACGACGGTGCTCTTGATGATCTTGGCCGGCCGGGTGAGGCGCATCAGCACCTGTCCGGCAGGGTCGGTGATCTCCAGCTTGTGCGTCATGAACTGGTCGAGGCTGCTGACGAGGCGCATCACCTTCTTCGCTCGCGACTGGCCCACCTGGTTGACCTGTGCCACCTGCGTCCCGTGCTGGCTGAACACGCCGTACTGGTTCGTCAGCTCGAATATCTTGGCCTTCTGGTTGACGACGAGGATCGGTTCGTTGAACAGCGTGCCGTCGCCGCCTTCGACGGGCTGTGCGATGCCGGCCCCGCGGTAGCCACTGCCCGAGAGCTGCCGTTGGATCTTCGCAGGGTCGGCCTCGTTGCCGATCCTTCCATCGATCTTGTCGAGCAGCCCTCCCTTCACGGAGTCCTTGCCGGTCTTGCCCTGGTTGCTGATGTGCTCGGTCCACGCCGCTCCATCCCAATACCGCAGCTCGTGGCGCCTGGTGGGGTCGGGGAACCAGTTGGCTGGCGTTGACGGAGTGTCGCTCATTGGCCAGGAACCCTAGATCCCGGTGCCGGACTGGTGTCAGTCACGCAGCAGGTGCGACCGCAGCACGACGCTGCGCCCGAAGGGATCGAGCTGTCGTCCGACGAGCCGCTCCGTGACGGCGATGGCCCTCGTGCCGTCCTCCACGAGCCCCGACCATCGGATGTATCCGCCCATGATCCCGGTGATTCGGTCACCGACTTCTTCGGCGTGGATCAGCACCTTCGTGCCCGAGCGCAGCAGATCGTCGAGCTCCTGGTACAGGATCCGCAACCAGCGGTCGAGGTCCTCGCCGTTGAACGGGCGGTGACGGGCGGTCACACCCAGCTCGTCGTAGTTGTGCAGGTTGTGCGGGGCGGCCATCATGGAGATCACACAGCCGAATCCGTTCTCACGGATCCAGATGATCTCCTCTTGGCGCCGTACCCGGCGGTGGTTGACGCCGAATCCGCCAGGCCGTTCGCAGATCGCCAGCTTGTCTCGCAGGATCCAGATGAAGTGGCGGGGGGTGATGCCCTGTGCCCACTTGCCCCGAAGGCGTGCGGCCATCAACGTGTCGAACCGGTGCTTCGCGGGGTCATACCGGGGGTCGATCCTACTGGGCGCCGGGCGGGATTCTTCGAAGCCGCTGGCCGGTCCGCGCCACGCGCACGCCTCCGGCCAGCTCGCACGCCGTCCGCCTGCCGTGGACGACGTCGAGCACGCGCTCCAGCGCCGCCCGGTCGGGCGGATAGCCAGCCACAGTGAGCCAGCTGCGAAGTGCCCGGACGGCGAGCACCGGCGAGGCATCACGCAAGGCGACTGCATCGGTCGGGTCGATGGCGACACTCAGGTCGTCGAGCATGTCGTCGTCCTGCCGGCACAGGTCCGCCGCCCG
The DNA here is from genome assembly GCA_013821025.1 of Acidimicrobiia bacterium. Lineage (GTDB taxonomy): Bacteria > Actinomycetota > Acidimicrobiia > Acidimicrobiales > Ilumatobacteraceae > JACDHN01. The sequence continues at coordinate 1,822 of JACDHN010000052.1, forward strand.
TGCCAGCAGCGGTGCAACATCGCGATCCGAGATCCGATCGCACAGCGGCAGCAGTTCGTGGCGGATCCGATTGCGGCGGAACGACGCGTCGTGGTTGCTCGGATCATGCACCGGGCGTAGACCGAACGCCTGGCACAGTTCTTCGGTCTCGTGCCGGCGTAGTGACAGCAGCGGTTTACATGCTGACGGGCGCATCGCCGCCAGGCCGCCGGTGCCGGCGCCGCGCAGCAGGTTGGCGAGCACCGTCTCGGCCTGGTCGTCGAGCGTGTGGCCGGTGGCGACGTTGTCAGGGAGAGCGGACGTGCGGGCGGCGCGGGCCCTCGCTTCGAGGTTCGGTCCGGGGTCCACGTGGATGCGGTACTCGACGAACGGAACCCCCACGGCGTCGGCGATGGTCCGAGCGTTGGCTGCCTCGTGACCGGAGCTTGGGCGCAGACCGTGGTCGACGTGATGCGCGACCACAGCGCACCTGGCGGCGACGCCGAGGATCAGCAGCGCCGTCGAGTCGGCTCCGCCCGAGAAGGCGCATTCGAGCGAGGTGCCGGCGTCGGGAAACGTGCAGCGGTCGACGAGCGCGGCGACGAGCTCGTCGCGATCCACGGCTCAGAGGTCGTTCTGGCGTTTGCCCGGATATCGCTGCGACGACACGTTCTTCATGTATCCGGCGACCAGCGCCACCACGGTCGCCACCGCAGCGAGCGTGAGGACGACGCCGATCCAGAAGTGCCAGATGTTCGCGGCGATCATGGCGCCGAGCGTATCGAGGCGATCAGGCGGACCCGTCGCCGCCGGGCGCCAGCTCGATGTGCAGGCATTGTTCCAGGCGAGACAGCAAACCTGGAGGCATCTCGTCGTTCTGGCACTTTTGGGCGATCACCGACTTGAGCTCGGCGTGGAAGTCGAACGCACTGAGGCAGTCGGGGCATCCGTCGAGGTGATCGTGGATCGCCGTTCGGGTGGCATCGGACAGCTCACCGTCGAGGAACGTGTCCAGCTCGCGAAGCGCCTTCTCGCAATCAGCCATCGCTGGCGTCCCCCGCCGGTTCTGGATCGTTCAAGATTCCTCGTTGCATGGCGTACTCGTACAACGCCCGGTGCATCTGTTTTCTTCCCCGATGCAGTCGCGACATCACCGTGCCAATGGGGATGTCCAGGATCTCTGCGATCTCCTTGTAGGGGAAGCCCTCGACATCGGCAAGGAGCACTGGCAGCCGGAAGTTCTCCGGGAGGTCTTCGAGCGCCTGTTTGACCTCGTCGTCGGTGAACATCTCAAGCAGCTGGTCCTCGGCGGAGCGGTTCGAGAACACAGCGTCGAGGTTGCCGAGCCGGCGGTACAGGTAGAGGTCCTCGACCTCTGCGAGGTCGGTCTCCTGGGGTCGTCGCTGCTTGGCTCGGTAGCGGTTGATGTATGCGTTGGTGAGGATGCGGAACAGCCACGCCCGAAGGTTCGTGCCCTCCGTGAAGCTCTCGAACGACCGGAAGCCGCGTAGCAGCGTCTCTTGCACGAGGTCCTCGGCGTCGGCCGGGTTGCGAGTCATCCGCAGGCCAGCCGAATAGAGCTGCGGTGCGAACGGCATCGCCTGCTCGGCGAACGTACGGCGATCAGCCATCGGGCTACTCCGCGAGCTCGCTGGCCGCTTCGTCGAGCGCCGACGCGAATCGTTCCAGGAACTCGGCGAGGGCATGGCGTTCGTCCGGGTCGAACTGGCCCATCACGTAGCCGAGCACGTTGGCCCGCCGTTTGGCCACTTCCCGGTGACGGCTGGCGCCTGCCGGCGTAACGGCGACGAGCACGACGCGTCCGTCGTCGGTCGAGCTCGAACGTTCGGCGAAACCTCTCGCGACGAGTCGGCCGACTGCCCTGGTGGCCGTCGATGGGTCGACCTTGAGGGCGACGGCCAGGTCGCTCATGCGCCACGACCTGTGCTGGATGAGCACGTCGAGCGTGTCCATCTCGCCTTGCTCGAGGGCGTCGGCACCGGTGCCGAAGAGGTACTCGCGCAGGGCGAGTGTGGATGCGCCACGACGGATCGCTCGCCAGGCGTAGCCGATGCGCTTGGACCGTTCGGCCTCGATCGGATCACGCAGGTCGACCCGGACGGAGAGACGAGATCCGGCTCCTCCATGTTGTGCACCCATTCTCCTCGCACCGTATCCGCCCCCGGTCGGGCGTCGGGGGTCGCGGCAGCGGTCAGCGCAGCCGGCGGTCGATGGCGTGGGCGCCGGCCGCCAGGGCGACGAACGTGCTGCCGATCAGCACCAGGTTGACGGTCACCCGCAGGTAACCGTGCTCGTTCGGATCCATGAACCCATACGGGTACCAGTCGACGATCTCGCCCCGGACGAGCGTGAACACGCCCCACGCAAGCAGGAACACGAGCGTCAGGGCGACGATCCGCCAGCTCGTGAGCCCTCTCGGCCCGAACAGCAGCCACCCGGAGACGCACAGGATTGGTGAGGCCGTGTGCAACAGGAAGTCGGCGGCAGCGGCCTGGCCGGTGAGGTCCTGGAGCCGCCTCAGGGCCAGGTGAAAGACGATGAACGTGAGCGTGATCGCCACGACGCCCGTCAAACGCAGCGCCCGGAACACGGTGCTGTGGGTCGCGACCCCCAGCGCCAGCGACCCGGTCGTCACGCCGACGATGATGTTGGACTGAACGGTGAAGAACGCGAACACGTTGAGCCCGCGGGTGACGGGCGTGGGGAAGAAGCCCTCTTCGTTGTCCATCGCCACCGGCACCTGGATGACGAGCCCGGTGAGCACCACGGCCGCAGTGGCGCCGAACCACACCCTGGCCGCGGTGGCCAGCGCCGGCGCGCCGGGATCGACCGTCGTGGCGCCCATGGTCGGCATGGTAGATGGTGGCGCCAGCAGCCGGGAGCGTGCCTCAGGCGTCAGCTGTCGGTGGTGATGGAGCTGTTCGGCGACCAGATGCTCGGGCCGGCGGCGCTGTTGGCGCGGACGCGCACCTGGTAGGGGCTGTTCGGCGTCCGGGTGAACCAGTTGTAGGTCGTGCCGTTCGACGCCGGTACCCCGCTCGCAAACCATGCGGTCC
>JACDHN010000052.1:4887-10627 GCA_013821025.1 Acidimicrobiia bacterium
GACTTCAGTCGCCGGATGGACACGGTGTAGCCGGTCACGGCGCGACCGTTGTCCTGCGACTGGTTCCAGGCGTAGCCGATCCTCGTGCTCGTGGCGACGAGGCGACGCATCGTGGGTTGGGTGGGCGGCGCCCCTGGAACGATGACGCGGTCAGCGGTCCAGGCACCGTTGCCGGCGCCGTTGTGGTACGACACCCGGTACACGTACCGGAGGCCATTGATCAGATTCGTGAAGCGGTAGGAGCGGGCACTGCCGGGAAGCTGCACGAACTCGGGGTTCGAGTAGCGGCCGAGGCTCGGGCGGTAGATCCGGACCGACACCGTGACCCGATCGGCGACAGTCGAGGGGCCCGGCCACGAAAGTGTCGCCGTCTCGTCCCCGTAGCTGCCCGACGTGGCACCCGGCCGGTTCGGCGTCTTGGGCAGCGAACGCGGGATACAATCCGAGTTGCTGGCCGGCAGGCCCTTTGAGCGGTAAGGGACGGAGTCCCACGATTGATACCCGACATAGGCGGGGAACGTCACGCGGGTGGCATTGAGCCCCAAGCACGCCTGGAGCTGGCCCGGGTTGTACCGCTCACCACCCACGCCCCCGCGCCGCACCTCGAAGTGCAGATAGTCGACGGGGGCGGCGCACGGCGAGCCACTGCCGCCGACCTCGGCGATCTTCGTCTTCGGTGTGACCAGCTGTCCCTCCCGGACGTTGATGTCGCTCAGGTGCTGGTAGCGGGACACCACGCCGCCGCCGTGATCGACCCAGATCCACGTGCCGGCCGTGGTGCCCGAGTTGCTGCATCCGCCGTTGATCCCGCCGACGTGGACCACACCCGATCCGGCTGCGTGCACCGAATCCCCGCGATCGGCGATGAAGTCGATGGCCCAGTAGCCGTGTGGGTCGTTGGACTTGAAGCTGCAGTTCGACTTCACGCACGAGACGAGCGCCGAAAAGGAACCGCTGTCGGGCTGGTTGACCCAGCCGCTGACGCGGCTGGTGCGCAGCGGGTACCACACCGGGTCGCTGAACGGGTGGGCGGTGCTGACGCTGGCCGCCTCGGCCTGTGCAGTCGGCGGGGACGCCGTGCCAACTGGCAGGAGGGCGGCCACCAAGGCCAGGCCCATCAGGACCTGGACGGTGCGCTGTCGGCGTGGAGGTGGCATCGTCTTCTCCTCTTGAAAACGCGGCGGGCCACCAACGGCGCCCACTCAGTATGGCATGTAGTTCGGCTTCTGGTGATGAATTGTTCGACAATTCCAAACTTTTACCTAAGTGACCACCGATTCGGCGGGCGAGGGGTGGCTTCGACGGTCCTACCCCTGCCGCGATGCTGCAGCCTCCACTGGAGCCGGCGCGGTCGATGTCTGTGAGCGGAACGATCGGGGCACCCTAACATTACGGATCGGTTGCGAAGGGATTTCGGAACGATTACGAAGTCGTCTCCGTCCGATGAACCGGTGGGGCCGCATGATCTGGGTGGGATCGGCATACGCTGACGAGCAGTGCAGTGGCTGCTCGATGAACCGAGCGTGGTGCTTCTGTGCGTCGCGGTCGCTGCGCTGCTGCTGATCGTCGAGGTAGCTGTGCCGACGATCGGTGTCGCCGGAACGCTGGCCCTGTTGTGCGGTGGGCTCGCTGTGGCCGGGATCGTCGAACAGGACGCCACCTGGTGGCCGCTACTCGTGTCTGCGCTCGCCGTGGCGATGTGGTCGGCGATGATCGTGCGTCAACGCCGATCGGCAGCCCTCGAGATGCTGGCCGCCGGTGCGTTCGCCGTTGGCGGTGCCCTGTTCGTCATCGTCAATGACGACGTCATGAGCATGGTCGTCACTGCGGTCGGCACGCCGCTGTTGGCGTTCGGTTTCCCCCGACTCCACGACGCTGCGACCCGGCTCGTCCGGCGCCCGGCCGAGGTGGGCATGGAAGCGCTCGTCGGGGCGACTGCCATTGTCGACCGGTGGAACGGTGACGCCGGAGTCGTGTTGTTGCAGGGTGCCCGCTGGAACGCCCGATCGCCGGGAGCGCTCCGTGCGGTGCCTGGCGTTCCCGTCACCGTCGTCGGCTACCACGGCAGCACGGTCACCGTGACCGGCGCGCTTGCCCCGACCCCGTGGGCCCCACCTGTGGGTGACCCCGTGCCCCAGGCCCGGCCGAGAACCGCGCCGAACATCTGACACGTCCGCACCGAACGTCACCTGAGACCTTGGAGGTCCATCATGAAACCGTTCATCGCAATCCTCGCCGTCGTGATCGTGATCGCCGTGATCCTGCTGGCGTCCTCGATCAAGATCGTCAACGAGTACGAGCGCGGCGTCATCTTCCGCCTCGGCCGATCAATGGGCGCCAAGGGACCCGGCGTGTTTTTCATCATCCCCGTCATCGATCGCATCGTGCGGACGAACCTGCAGATCATCGCCGTCCCGGTGGCATCGCAGGCCGTGATCACCAAGGACAACGTCACGGCAACGGTCGACGCCGTTGCCTACTTCCAGGTCATCGACCCGGCGGCCTCTGTCATCAAGGTGCGTGACTGGTACAACGCATCGCAACTCGTTGCCCAGACGACACTGCGCTCGATCGTCGGCCGCCACGAGCTCGACCAGCTGCTGGCCGAGCGGGAACGCATCGATGCCGAGCTGCAGCTGTCGCTGGACGCCCAGACCGAGCCGTGGGGCGTGAAAGTGCACCGGGTGGAGATCCGCGACGTCGGCGTGCCGGCCCAGATGCAACGGGCGATGGCTCGCCAGGCCGAGGCAGAGCGCGAGAAGCGGGCGAAGATCATCGGTGCCGACGGCGAGCTGCAGGCGTCTGCCAAGCTCGCCGAGGCAGCGACGATCATCGCCTCGTCCCCCGGCGCCCTGCAGCTGCGCCAGCTGCAGACGATGGTGGAGATCTCGGCCGAGAACAACTCGACGATCATCTTCCCGATCCCCGTCGAGCTGCTCGAGGCACTCCGAACGCGCAGTGCCTGACCTGCTCGATCGGGTGAGGGCCGGGCACGGCCCGTCGCAGTAGCCGTGTGAGCTCGACCTCTCGTCACCGGCAGCCCGCAGGCGAGAGGCAATCGCAGATGGCGGCGATGCGTTGGTCGTTGATCCGGAACCAGGCCCACTTGCCGCGTTGTTCCCGGGTGATGATCCCCGCTCGTGTCAGTTGGCTGAGGTGATGGCTGACGGTCGGCTGTGAACGCTCGAGCGGTCCATGGAGGTCACAAGCGCAGGCTTCGCCGTCGGGCGACGAGGCGATGATCGAGATCAACCGAAGCCGGGCGGGGTCGGCCAATGCCTTCAGGATGTCGGCCAGTTCGATGGCCTCGCTCTCGTCGAGTGGCTCCCCGAGCATCGGTGGGCAGCAGATCGCGTTCGACGTCGTCGTCACACATACATATTGACAGGCGTCGAAGCGAATTGCTATCATATCGATGTTCATCAAAACATTAGATCTACATGAAGGGAGCGCTCCGATGCGCTTGCAACTCGCCCTCAACGTCAGCGACCTCGACAAGGCAGTCGACTTCTACGGTCGCATGTTCGGCGTTGGCCCGGTCAAGACAAGGCCCGGCTACGCCAACTTCGCCATCGACGATCCGCCGCTGAAGCTGGTGCTGTTCGAGAACGCCGGCGAGCCGGGCAGCATCAACCACCTGGGCGTCGAGACCGAGACCGCCGACGAGGTCGTGGCTGCAGAGGCCCGACTCGAGCGTGCCGGGCTGGAGACCACCGGTGTGGACGACACCGTGTGCTGCTACGCCGAGAAGACCGAGACGTGGGTGGCCGGCCCAGACGGCGCGCGTTGGGAGTGGTACGTCAAGCAAGGCGACACCGAACAGTTCGCCAACGCCGTGATCGGCGACGGCGGTACCTGCTGCCCGACCTGACCCGAGTTGAGATCTCGGTGGGCGCCCTCGATGCCGGGCGCCGTCAGCGCCGCAAAGGTGCGACGGCGATCTCGCTGAGGAGGGTGTCGACACGGGCGCGTATCTTGTCGCGCACGGGACGAACGGCTGCGACGTCGAGCCCGGCAGGGTCGTCGAGCTCCCAGTCCTCGTAGCGCTTACCGGGGTACAGCGGGCAGGCATCGCCGCAGCCCATGGTGACGACGACGTCGGCCGCCTGGACGATCTCTTCGGTCCACGGCTTCGGGTACTCGGCGGTGATGTCGATGCCGACCTCGGCCATCGCCTCGATGGCCGAGGGGTTGATCTCGACGCCCGGTTCTGACCCGCCCGACCAGGCGATGGCGCGATCGCCGGCGAGGTGGTTGAACCAGCCGAGGGCCATCTGGGATCGACCGGCATTGTGGACGCAGAGGAACAACACCACGGGGATACCGTCGTCGTGTTTGCCCTCGACCTTCGCCAGGGCTCGAAGGCGTTGACGGGCGAACCGTTCTGCCATCAGTGGCAGGAAGTTCGTGACCTTCGCTCGGTCGGCAAACTGGTCGTAGCTGGTCTGCAGGAACAGCTCGATGGTCTCGGCGGCGAACGTGCCGTCGAACTCGCCGTGGAGGGTCTTGGCGGCGCTGCGGAGAGCGAACTGCTGGTCGATGCTGAGGCTGTCGAGGTCGGGCATGAGGTGCTCCTTGGTCAGGTGGCGTTGGTCTCGTCATCTGTCGTCGTGATCGTGGCGACCGTGGTCGGGTACAGGTAGCGGATCAGAGCGAAGGCGACGGCTGCGCCGACGATCTGCATGACGATGAACATGGGCGCCGAACCCGGCCGGATGCCGGCAAAGCTGTCCGAGAGTGTGCGGGCGATGGTGACGGCCGGATTGGCGAAGCTGGTCGACGACGTGAACCAATAGGCGCCGCCGATCCACAGGCCGACGGCGAAGGCAACGACGTCCTTGCGACCGCTGCGCACGCAGCCGTGGATGACGAGCAGCAGACCGACGGTCGCGACGATCTCCGACAGCCACAACGCACCGGAGGAGCGTTCCTTCGTGGACCAGTCCACGGCGGGCAGTTCGAACATGAGGTTGGCAATGACGGCTCCGAGGCAGCCGCCGAGGATCTGGGCGGCGATGTAGAGGACGGTGTCCTGCGTGCTGAGGGCGCCGAACGCGCGGGCGACGAGCGTGACGACGGGATTGAAGTGCGCGCCAGACACGGCGCCGAACATGAGGATCAGCGCGATGAGTGCTCCTGCAGTCGCCGCTGCGTTCTCGAGCAACTGGAGCCCGACGTCGTCGGGCGAGAGGCGGCTGGCCATGATCCCCGACCCGATCACGGCGACGATCAGCAGTGCCGTGCCGAGCGCCTCGGCGACAAGCCGGCGCCTGAGGTCGACCGGCAGCCGGCCAATGCCAGTCTGCGGCTGGTGCGCCACGTCGGTCATGCTGCCCTGCCGGCGAACACGCTGATGCGTTCCTGCAACTCGTCGCGGGCGGCGTCGAAGGCGGCCCGTGTCCCGAGCGGCACCGGATCATGGATCGACCAGTGCAGCCAGTCGGAGCCCGGATCGATCTCCTCGTGGGCACGGTCACACACCGTGATCACCAGAGCCGGCAGCTGGTCGACGTCGTCGATCCGGCGGGGCCGGCTGTCGCCGAGGTGCAGCCCGGCGCGGCGACCCGCTGCGACGGCCCCGGGGTGCACCCGCTCCGCCGGTGCCGTACCGGCAGAGTCGGCGCCGAGTCCTGTGAGTTGCCGCCAAAGCGCTGCGGCCAACTGCGACCGCGCCGAGTTGTGCGTGCACACGAACAAGGCCCGGCCGACGGCGAGGCCACTGCCCGGTGAGAGATCAGTG